>JBFXII010000066.1:0-10358 GCA_050176095.1 Desulfomonilaceae bacterium | reverse complement strand
CCTCAGCGTAGGCGGCAAGGATCTGCCCGGCCTGCTCGGGAGTGAGATCGAGCTTCTCCGCCAGTTCCACCAGAGACCTGCTCGGTGCGTCCCCAAGGCTTATCAGCGCCCGTTGCAGCACGGGGAGCAGGGTATGCAGCCAGGGCCGCCGAAGAGACTGTGCAACACCCCGGCACCTGCCTTACGCCAGGAGAGAAGCGCAACCGCAAGCGCATGGCGACGGTTGCAACCGTCTACAGCATCGAGGCTCATGAGCGCACGCCGGAGACGATCATGTGTCTTGAAGGAGAGAATAAGCCGGTTCGACCCAGGGGTGCAAACAAACGGGTCTGGGCCAGTATCGAGCGGCAACCCGAAGAAGTCATACGAGCCATGTTTGATGAGGCTTTGAGGCGCGACCCAGAGAAAAAACGCACTTGGGCGGTGTTGGTCGATGGAGCCGAAAAGCAGCTGGATCTGATTCTTGGTTTCGTACTTCAGCATGGAGCGGAAGTGCACCTGATTCTCGATTTCATCCATGTCCTCGAATACGTTCGGAAAGCGGCCTATAGCTTCTGTTCAGTGGGAAGCAAGGATGCCGAAGAGTGGGTGGTTGAGAGGGCCCTCAAAATCCTTCGGGGCGAAGCAAAAAGCGTGGTGGCCGAAATGCGCCTGAGCGCGACCGCCCATAAACTGAGCAAGGACAAGAGCAAGGCGGTTGAAAAGTGCGCCGACTACCTGCAAAAATATGACACATTGCTCGACTACAATATTTTCTTAAAGAAAGGTCTTCACATAGCAAGCGGAGCAATCGAAGGTGCCTGTAGGCCAGGGCAATCGCATGACTTTGACTGAAAATTCCACATAATACCTGACTTCCTGATCCGTTGAAGATAAGATTATGAAATTTAGTAATTTTTCATACAATGATCAGGAGAGAAACAATGAGTGCAGGGACCTTCATGGATTATTTCTCGGATCTGCCCGACCCGAGGACCCACGTTTTGAAAAATCGTCACATCTTTCTGGAGATCATCGTTATTGCCATCTGCGCCGTGATCTGCGGGGCCGATGACTGGGTGGCGGTTGCCGATTTTAGAAGAGCCAAGTTCGAGTGGTTTAGCTCTTTCCTGAAGCTTCCCCATGGGATTCCATCCCAGACGCCTTTGATCGAATCTTTTCCATGATAGATCCCAATGAATTTCAGAAGCGCTTCGTTGCCTGGATGCAAACGGTTGCCCGAATCAGCGAGGGCGAAATTGTGCCCATCAATGGCAAGACGCTTCGTCGCTCCCATGATTCCGCATCCAACAAGACGGCCATTCACATGGTCAGCGCTTGGGCCAATGGGAGCCGACTGGCGCCAGGGCAAGTAAAAACAGAGGAGAAATCCAATGAGATCACCGCCATTCCCGAACTGCTCAGCACCCTCGACATCCATGGATGCATTGTGACCATTGACGCCATGGGATGTCAGAAAAAGATTGCCGCCCAGATCATTGAACAGGAAGCGGATTACGTTTTGGGGCTCAAGGGCAACCAGGGCTTGCTTCTCGATGCAGTGGAGGAGACCTTTTCCAGCAGCGATTCCACGGACATCGATCATGGACTTGGAGAGTGAGAACCCTTCCGCTGGTGGACTAGAGTTACACAAGGCTGCCTAAAGTATCGGGATCGTCGTTCTAAAAGAGCCGCACCCTTCAGGAAAATGAGAATTGCTGAGGTTTAGTATTACATTCTATAAAAGTATGGTATGGTACATCTCTGCATCTCTGTATCCGTGAGATGTTCCATCCGGCATCTGTAATTGCGCGCTTAATTTTAGAAATAGGATAGAGCTTATATCCTATCTCCCAGAAATGAGCATCAACTTCCGGGATGATTGTCGGAATCTCTTTTCTGGGAAATCTTGGCAGGCTGAACTGCCAATTAATGGTCACTCTGGGGACTGAAAAATGAATTAGAACATAGTAACGAATATCAGGTAAACTAAGAATTAATCTATTCCTTGTAACACGGTATAACTCATGTAATGCTGGTTCAAATCGTTCATAAGGTAAATGTTCAAGGATTTGACAGCACAATGAAACGTCAAAACTCTTATCAGGAGAGTTAATGGATTCAACTGATCCAATTATATCAGGGCTTAGATCGGGATCAATATCTAATGTTGTTAATTTTACACCTGCTCGTTCAATTAGCTGACTAACTAATCCATCTCCTTTACCTACTAATAGGATACTTGAAGGATTGTTGTGCAAAGACCAAAGAAGCTGGTAGCGATAAGACCCAAGTCTCTCATAATTGGATCCCAAATATTCTGCAGATTCATAATGCCTTTTTTTTGTTTCCTTGTTATGAGTTAAATTAGAGGTAGTGGATAGATTGCTCATATTAAGGCTAGGCTCCAAATTGGGTTGGCGATTCCCGGTGAGAGGTTAACTATTGGAACACTACGGATAAATTGTTATGCGATTTCATAAAAACAGGGTTTTGATAATCAAGTAGTTGGCTTCTTGCTTGGCGTGCAATGCGTGTCGCCGGATCAATTACTTGATTTTACGGTTCTTTGTGCGCGAAAGAAGCAGTGTCGGCGTCAATAAAATCAATATGTTGCATGGTTGCAGGGAATCACTGCCTCAGCAGTTATTTGGATGTCTTTCCTCGAAATTAGAGGGTCTCCCGGCAAATGAATACCCAGCGTTCATGGAGTGCTGGAAGAATGAGGCAAATGGGCTCATCGCCGATTTTATACTGGTTAAGGGTTAAATGTTGCGTTTTTAAATGACTGAAACTTTGGTCGCAAGAGTGTATCAAGCTCATCACGGTATTCCGTGTGTGACTTTTTCAGACAATCAGTGATTGCAGTACAGAACAGATGGAAATCTGCATAGAATTTGTTGTAAAGAACCTTCTTTTTGACAAGTTTCCATAGCCTCTCAATAAGGCTGATTCTAACGGATTTTGTGGTGTCGTCGGAACTTTTGGGGAGCACGAAAACTATTCTTGAATTATGGCGAAATGCCATGTATTTAACGACAGCCAAGGAAAATACCATGAGATTCAATAGAGGAGCAAGATGGACGCGCTCTTGGTTGTCGGCAAAGCTATCTGCCTTCCCTTCGCCGGTGAAGAGGAGTACGAGCAGTGTATGAAGGACCCGAAGGCCTTCCGCCAATTTGTGACCAACATGTACGGTCGCTATCCCGAGATCTTTCCTCGAGAAATGGCGCAGGGGTTTAGCCTCCACAGCTTTACACCCATCTCCCGCAAACAGGAAGGCTTTCGAATGCGGCGCATTGAGCTGAGCAGCGGCGAGGTCTATCAGGTTCGCCCCTCCTTCATGATGCCCTATCTGGTCGCAAAAACCGAAGAGGTGGAAAAGGCTCTGTTCCTGCGCCGATGGGGAGTGCCCTTTGGGGCTTTGACCTACGTGTTTGGGCGCAACGACATGTTCTGGTATCGCGCCTACCTCTCTTTGGGTCGTAATTCCATTGTGGGCGCCACGGTCAAGAAGTCCACGAGTCTGCCGGAGCACCTCCTGGCCGATGAGAAGCACACCCGGTTCAACGGCGAGAAAATCTACGCACCCACCACGGTGGCTCAGGAATGTATCCTGGGAGTGGGACTGGCCGACAACGCCGGCATGGAGGCTCTGACCAAAAGCTATGCCCATTTCAAGGAAGAAGCCTTGAACCTCAACCCCGACTACCGGCCGAAGACCGTCAACACCGACGGCTGGGAGCACACCCAAAAGGCATGGAAGGCGTTGTTTCCGGGCATCACCGTGATATTGTGCTTCCTGCATGCTTTTCTGAGCATCCGGGACCGCTGCAAGCGCGATAAGCAACTGCTCCGCGCTATTGCCGACAAAGTCTGGAATATCTATCACGCCGACACCATGGCCCAATTTTCCCAACGTGTGCGCCGCCTCCGCCAGTGGGCGGTGAAAACCATCACGGTCGATTCGGTGCGAGACAAAGTGCTGGGGCTGTGCAACAAAGCCCCGCAGTTCAAAAAAGCGTTTCGCCATCCCCAAGCCTATCGCACCAGCAACATGTTGGATCGACAGATGAATTATCAGGACCGCATTCTGTACTCCATCCAGTATTTCCATGGATACAGAGCAAGTGCTCTCCTCTACCTGCGCTCCATGGTTCTGCTCTGGAACTTCCACCCCTACGCTACAGGGAGTCGTCATGATGGTCTGCGTGCCTCGCCCTTTGAGGAGCTCAATGGATTTCAGTATCACTCCAATTGGCTACAGAACATGCTGGTTGCTGCCTCCCTTCGAGGCTGGAGGACCTGACCACAAAATCCGGTAGAACCAGAAAAATTCCGACGACACCACAAAATCCGTTAGAATCAGGCATGTTTCGGGGGAGAGGGTTTACCCGCAATGGCTGCACGAAGCAGGGAAAAGATCCTTGATGACGTCCATCTCTTCGGAAGGTAGCAATTCCCTGTGGGCTCCCCGATGCCCTTTTTGTCCTCCCTGTCGGTAGCCGACGGAGGTTTTTGCCGGGGGACTTGGGGACTGTCGGAGGACGGCGGTTTGGAGGAATTCGAGGTGAGCTCGGCGTTCCGCCTTTCAGGGGTAGTGAGACTAGCATCCATCGCGATAAGTTTCTCGATGACAGCCTCTTCGCTCCTTTCGTAAAACGCCTTCGCTTCGTTGCGGTCCAAATGCCAACCCCTATGGTTGGGAAGGTGATTACTCAATTAATACAGAGTGTTAATGATAGATAATCAAAATTATGAGTCTCTTCAGCTATAAAATTATGATATCGCCCACCTAGGGTGAACGGATACCACAATTTCATATTCCAAAAAGCATCTCGTCCACCAGCGCGCAGATGGCGTGGCCTAGCGTGATATGGCATTCCTGGATGCGTGCGGTCACCTTTGAAGGGGCGTGCAGAATGAGGTCGCAGCATGTGTCCATCTCCGAACTGCTGGCTCCGGTCCAACCGAACGTCTGCAATCCGTTGGAGTGAGCCCACCTCAATCCTTTGAGGATGTTGGGAGAATTCCCACTCGTACTTATACCGAGGGCGATGTCTCCGGGTGCACCGAGTGCTTGAAGCTGCCTTATGAAAGTGTCTTCATAGGAAGAATCGTTTGCAATGCTTGTCAAAATCGATGAATCGACCGTCAGGGCAATGGCGGGCAGGGGACGGCGGTTTATTTGGAATCTATTGACAAACTCTGCAGCAATATGCTGAGCATCTGCCGCGCTGCCGCCATTCCCGAAAATGAAAATCCGGTGGTTTGTTTCAAACGCAGCGGCTATTTCTCTAGCCATATCGCGGACCGTGGCGATATCTACAGGAGTGAGGGACTGCTTAACCCGAATGCTCTCATTAATAATATCTTCGACCATCACCAAATAGCGGTCGCGTGAGGAAGCTTGCATCCATGTTCTCCTCAATGATCTTTAAGAATGCCGGCTCATCGCAAATTAGCGTGAAGGGCACTGGATTGAGCGAGTGCCCTCAGTCTGAAATTGTGTAAGTTTCTGTATCCGAATGCCATGCGTGTCATGGTTCTGAAAGCACGGTTGCAGCAATTCCCGCACCCCCTATAAAGTGTCTCTGAGCCAGTGGGGCAAATGGAAGTCTTCGTAAACGCCATCGAAAAATCAAGTTGCAAACCGAGGCGTTTCTTCTCTTTTTTAACCTTTTACGGGACAAATCCGCACGAGTTGTGTATGTCGGATCTCCATGAATAAAGACAGATCCAACGGAAACAGAAAGCAGCTCAGCAAAGGCTTGAACGGATCAGGGTGCGCAGGCGGTTTATTGGCGACGCCCTTCACAGAGCGGTTCGCAAGTCTTTCGAGCAAGTGGCTGAAAAGGGCAGCGACGCCTCCGAAATCCCCTTGGTCGATTGTCTCATGTCGGGCTATGCTATGTTTTCCCTCAAGGACCCGAGCCTTCTTGCCTTCGACCGAAGGCGGACAGTCGAAGACCACAATCTCAAGACCATCTACGGCATAGAGCGGGCTCCCTGCGACACACAGATGCGCAAACGACTCGATCCTATCGATCCGGACTCTTTGCGCCTGGCATTCACGGAGCTTTTCCGCAGGGCCCAGCGCGGCAAACTCCTCGAGCAGATGGTCTATATGGAAGAGAGTGTTTTGATCTCGGGGGATGGGACCACCTACTTTGTCTCCGAAGCTCTTTCCTCTCCCGCTTGCTTGAAGAAAACTTCCTCCAAGACGGGCAAGACCACCTATAGTCCTCAGACCTATGCAGCCGTCATGGTCCACCCGGAGCACAAGGAAGTGATCCCCCTGCCTCCCGAGCCCATCTTCAACCATGACGGGGACAACAAGAACGACTGCGAGCGCAATGCCTGCAGGCGGTGGCTCGCCAAATTCAGGAAAGGGCACACTCACCTCAAGGCCATCATGATCGAGGATGGGCTCAGTCCCAACGCCCCTCACATCCGGGACCTCATCGAGCACCAATTCCACTATATCCTGGGACTCAAGGAGGGAGACCACGCCTTCCTTTCCGCATATCTCGACGCGGCCGTCGAGAAAGGCGAGGCGGTTGAATACGACGCCCCTGATCCGAAAAAGCCCGAGGTGCATCATTTCTTCCGCTTTGTGAACCATGCGCCGCTCAACGCCTCCAACCCGGATCTTTTGGTCAATGTCCTCGAATACTGGGAAGAGGGCCCCGCCGGCGCGCAGCACTTCTGCTGGGTGACTGACTTCACCCTTACCCGTGAGAACGTCTACCTCATCATGCGCGCAGGCCGCGCCAGATGGAAGGTGGAAAGTGCGCCGCAGGCGCATGGAAGGGAAGCCCGCGATGAGCTAGCCCACTGTGCATAAGCTGCACGGGTGATGAAGGTAGGTCCTTCGGAGTCGGCTTCCAGGAGCGGGCTTCAAACCACTCCAAGCTGCTGCGGTCAAGAGCCGTTGGTAGTGTGCATTGGAGTAAAAGCGTCGGGGACATACCCCGGGCAGGTGGGGGGGGATCAGCAGAGACGAACACAAGTGAACCTCCGTGGAAGTGTCGTAAGCCACAGAATTGCTCGTCAAAATCAGGAGCTTTTCCATCTCTTGGGACAAGCCTGCCGGATACCTGGTAACTGGGCAGGCGGCGGCCGGCGTATAGGGGGCGTGACTCTGATCCGGGCTTTTGTGTGGAACTGCGGGAACCAGTTGCCCTGATGGAAAGGGAGAAGCACAAGCGGCAGAAACCGCGAGGCGAGCGTACCGATGCGGGGCACTGGGGCGGACCAGCCTGTACGAGCGATGAAGCTCCTGTAATGGTGGTGGAGCAAAGGGGCTGGGTCAAGCGGTTGCATTTGCAGTTCAACTGGAAACAGGAGGAGACTTTGAGTGCAACAAAACCGTATGTCATCTCTAAACATTTGGTTATGACGGCCTTCAAAGCTGTTAAGCACCAATGCTGGTGCTGCCTGGGTAGACCGGCAGTCGATTGAGGATTTCGAGAAAGATCTTAAAGGTAATCTATACAAGGTCTGGAACCGGATGTCATCCGGGAGCTACTTTCCCCCTCCGATCAAGGCGGTGGAGATACCCAAGAAGAATGGAGGCATTCGAATACTGGGAGTTCCTACCGTGGCGGATCGCGTGGCCCAGATGGTGGTCAAGCTGACCTTTGAGCCCAATGTGGAGCCGGTCTTCATGCCGGACTCCTATGGTTACAGGCCGGGCAAGTCGGCCCTGGATGCCATAGAGATAACCCGTCGAAGATGTTGGCGTTATGACTGGGTGCTGGAGTGCGATACAAAGGGCATGTTTGACAACATCTCGCACGATCTATTGCTGCGGGCGGTCAGAAAGCACACGGATTGCAAGTGGGTGATCCTCTACATAGAGCGGTGGCTGACGGCCCCCTTACAACTGGCGGATGGATCTTTGGTGGAACGCACCAAAGGGACACCCCAGGGTGGCGTCATTAGCCCCGTGCTCTGTAATCTGTTCATGCACTATGTGTTTGATCGCTGGATGGGGCGTACATTTGCCCATGCTCCATGGTGTCGATATGCCGATGATGGGTTGGTCCAGTGTAAAACGGAGCGGGAGGTGCTGACGATCAAGGCGGCTCTGGGACAGAGGTTCTTGGAGTGTGGTCTCGAGATGCATCCTGGAAAGACCACGATTGTCTACTGTAAGGACGGAAGTCGCAAGCACCAGTACCCGCATACTCAGTTTGATTTCCTCGGGTATACCTTTCGGGCAAGGGTGTCAAAGAACAGCAAGCGCAACACCTTGTTTGTGAACTTTACACCTGCGGTGAGCACGAAGGCCATGACGACCATGCGACAGACGACCCGCAGCTGGGAGCTTTGAAATCGAACCGACCTCAGCCTGCAGGCCATCCGGATGTACAACCCCGTGCTGAGGGGCTGGCTGACGTACTATGGACGCTTCTATCCTTCGGCCATGCACCAGGTGCTCAGGCATTTCAACAAGACACTGGTTGCCTGGGCCATGCGGAAGTTTCGACGGTTCAAGGGCCACAAGACGCGAGCGAGCCTCTTTCTTGAGGGTATTGCCAAGAATCAGTCTGGCTTGTTCGTGCACTGGCAAAGAGGGATGATTGGCGCGTTTGCTTGATGGGAGCGGTGTGAGTCGAGAGGCTCCCGCACCGTTCTAGGAGGGGCTGGGGGTGCAAGTCCCCCGGTCTACTCACCACGAAACCTTCAATACCCTCAAAAACCAGGGCTATCATTTCGAGCACAACTCGGACTGGGTCAAGAGAACCTGAGCATGGTCTTCGTGATGCTCATGTTCCTCGGTTTCTTGGCGGACCAGATCCAGCAGATTTCGTGTCCTCTCTTTCGAGCTGCCTGGAAGAAGGCCGGCTGTAAGCGAGACCTGTGGAAAAAAGTCCGGGCGGTCTTCCACCTCGCTGCCGTGGAATCCATGGAGATGCTCTACCGGGTGATCCTCCTTGGAGCCCAGAAGATCTGCGGCCGCCTTCTCCTGGACACCTCGCAGGCTACCCCCAACGTGCATTGCCCCTCATTATCCCTCCATCCGATCTCTTTTCATTGGACCTTGGTTGCGGTCTCGACGGACTTCCATGGCCTCAATCCGTCACCGGGTGCATCTAAACGGCCAAGACCATCCACGTCCGACTTGGAATGGGGCCTAACGTTGCTCTCCGATCCCCCGCTTCATGATCCATGAACACAATGGAGGAGCAGCCCGGCTGTTGCTGCAGTGGGAATTGCTGCACAGTAAATCTCATGTTCTTGAAAGTTCGGATATTATCTATTCGGAGTATAGATAGCGGTGTATCGTAAAAAAACCATAGTCTCTACCTCCTTATTGCTTCTGAAGGTAGATTATAACCGCAATTGCGATAAGCTTTATTCTGTCCCAGAGTGAGTATCTGAGGTCTCTGGGAGCACTGCATGGAGTTCTCCGAGAGTCATCCCGTCGCCTTCAGGCTCTGTTGGAGGGATAGCCTCTGTTGTAAAAGGATCAGTGTCGTGGGTGTTGTCTGACATGGCTTGGAGCTCGCCTAAAGTGATTGCGTTCTGGCTTTTGGTTGCCGGGATGGCCTCCACTGAAGGGTCTCCATCCTGTGTGGTTCCTTCAGTCTGCAATTCCCAAAGCTGCATCCCAGCACCTGCAGGTTCTGTGGGGGGAAGTGCCTCGGTTTGAGGAGAGGATGGCTCTTCCTTGCTCTCGGACGCCTTTAATTCACTTAGAGTAATAGCGCGACCTCCATCCGCAGTGGGTGGAATAGCCTCGATATCGCCAGGATTTTCTGAATGAGCTTGAGATGAGGTTGTTTTCTCGGCGGAAAGAGTTGGTGATGGGGCTGAGTCCAATTTTCGGCTCACGATGGTAATGGTAATTTTGCGCTGCGTCACTTGCAACGTATACCCGGGACTGTTGAGCGCCTCAATAATTCGCTTTATTGCATCGTAGATGGTTAGCTTCTCAAGCTTCACGGTGATTGGAAGGGCTTCGGCTTCTTCGTTGATGCTAATGGCATATCCCGAAGCCTTCGACACCCTGGCGAGAACCCCTTTAAGTGGCTCATTATTAGCTTCCACCGATAGCAAAAAGGAATGCTTTTCGTCCTCTTTTGGGTAACAAAGTGAGACATGGATGGAAAATTGAGCTATGAGGAAAACCAATAGGATGACTGATATGCTAGATAAACGGCGAATAATACACTGATATTCCATAAAGTATCCTTTTTCAACAAAGAGAGAGGTTGCCTTATGGGAGAAAATGGCTAGGCTAAGGCAACTCCAAAGAAATAACCTCCCAGCTTAAGCAGAATTTGGCTGGATTCGGACGTCGTATTTGGGAAGGGTCTCATGGCGTTTGAGGCATGCTTCAATTTTCCTGAAAGCCTTTTTGGCAATGG
>JBFXII010000065.1:0-10412 GCA_050176095.1 Desulfomonilaceae bacterium | reverse complement strand
CAAGTATGTTTGTTTGGGCCGCAATTCCGCTAATGAGCTGAACAACTCTGCCAATCTCCTGTGTTCTGAGGTTAAGCTTCCTGATGGACTCATCCACAGCCTCTATGCCCACCAATGTCGTCCTGAGTTTTTCTGATCCTTCCCTGGCGAGGCTGGAAGCGGCAACAGCGGAATCCGCCGTGACACGAGCATTCTTCGAAACCTCCTGGATGGAATTGGACATCTCCTCCATCGCAGATGACGTTTTCAGGACCTGACCGAGCTGGTTTTCCGCTCCTCTGGTCATTTCCTGCCCCGAAGCCTTGATCTGTTCAGAAGCTGACGCCAGTCTCACCGAGCCTTCTGCAAGTTTTGACATCATGTTTGCCAGACTGGCAATGAACTCGTTGAAGTTCCTGCTTAATTCCCCTATCTCATCCTTTCTGTCCGCAGCGATTCTGAAAGATAGGTCCGCTCCGCCTTTGGCCAGCAAGGCCATTTGGTCGGAAACCCTGCTTAAAGGTCTCTGAATGCTCAGTGAAGTCAGAATTCCAATCGCGAACATGATTATTACAAGACCAAGATTCAGAGCTGTAGTGAGAATATTCAACCTGTAGTTGGATTCCGCAGCGTCGACAGCTTTCTTGCTTGTTATATCATTCTCATACATGATGAAAACTTCAAGCTTGGTTCTGATTTCTTCGATTATCGACTTCCCAGATGACAGCATGGAAGCGAACTCATTTAAAAATTGCCGCCCGTCCGGCAAATTAGTCTCAAACTCACGTCGCTTGGCAATCCCGGGTTCGGCTATTGTCTGAACCCACTGCATCTCAAGACGCTTGACTTCATCCAGTAGCGCAAGTTGCTTGGGATCATTGCCTAGGTGTTTCTTTAGTTCAGCAAGCAGATCATCAAACCTCGATTTGCCCTCCGTATAATGCGATATAAAATTGTTTTTTCCTGTTATGACAAATCCCCAAAAACTGCTCTGCATGTCCAGGACGGTTGCACGGAGTTCCACGGCATGCTGAATTGCGGGAAGGTTTTGTTCAACGAGGTTGACGTATTTTTCCACCGCCGCGTTGCTTGACAGGACCAGGTAGGTGGTCGTGATTACCATCAGCAAAAATACCAACACATAACCAGAGAGGATTTTGCTACCCACCTTCAGATTTCGTAAGAAATTCATGTCTGTCATCCTTTTCGAGTTCGATGTTCTTTTATTTGATAACTTAATTTGTTAATGCAGTTTCTATGTCAACAATAAGCGTGACCGTCCCATCAGCAAGGACAGAGGCTCCGAGAATGCCTTCCACATGCCCGAGGTAGTCTCCGATAGTCTTCATCACCACTTCCTGCTTGCCTAAAAGCTCATCAACGGCCAATGCCACCTTTTTAGGCCCAACATTCACTATAACCACAGGAATAAATCCCTCGTTCAAATTGCTTGACACGGGACGATTGAGGATCGAGGCCAGCCGTCGGAGAGGATGCGCTTTGCCTCGAACAAAAATGACCTCATTCTTTTCGATATACCTTATCTGCGACGGTTCTATTAACATTGTTTCGCTTACTACGTTGAGTTGAAGGGCATAGGTGAAGCCGGCCACTTTCACCAACAGGACGTCAAGAATCGCCAGGGTCAATGGAAGTTGAATACGAAAAATGGTTCCCCTTCCCAGGGCAGTGTCAACGTCCAGCGTTCCTCTTAACCTCTGAACATTTTCCCGCACAACATCCATTCCCACACCACGCCCGGAAATCTCCGAAACCTTGTCAGAGGTGCTGAAACCCGGCATGAACAGAAATCTCATGGCGTTGTCATCAGACATTATCCTGGCTTCATCATAGGTTATTAGTCCCCGCTTGACAGCGACATCCTTTATTCTCTCCGGGTTAATGCCCTTACCGTCATCAGCAATTTCTATGACCACACGTCCTTTTTCATAACGTGACTGCAACCAGATCCTTCCTGCCGACGGCTTTCCAAGCTCAACACGCCTCTCAGGAGATTCTATTCCATGATCTACAGCGTTCCTGAGCAAATGGACCAATGGATCGTACATCTGTTCAAGGACCGTCTTATCAAGCTCTGTGTCTTCACCCTCGATTATCAGATCAATTTCCTTGTTTTGCTGCCTGGCCAGATTCCTGACAACACCGGGAAACTTGATGAAGAGCCTTTCGATAGGCACCATCCGCACGCTCATCACCGCCCCGTGTAATTGACCGGTCAGGCGCTCAATTGTTGATGAAATTCCCGAAAGCTCATCATCCCGGAATTTGTCTGAATAGCCTTTAAGCCTATTTCTGGCGGTAATCATTTCTCCGACAAGGTTGATAAGCACGTCGAGCTTTTCAGTAAAAACCCTGACGGTCTGGGCGCCGGAGAATGCGCTGGCATAAACGCCTTCTGACGGGCTTTTATGGGTTTCAGCGCGGGCCTGCGGGACATTTTGGGCCACAACCTGCGGTTGTGTTTCAGGCTCGGGCTGAGTTTTGACTGGCGCAGATTCCTTAGCGGTGTAATTTAGGGGGAACTCCGCCAATATCCCCAGCAAATCCTGTTCTAAACGTGATGTGTCAAGTTCGGCGTCGTCCTTGTTCAGAGCTTTTTCCCGAAGCGCCTTCAGGGCTTCCATGCCTTCAAGCATGGTGTCTATAATTGCGGGATTTATCTTGAGGTTGCCGGCGCGGACTGCCCCAAAGACCTCTTCCATCTTGTGGGATATCGTCTTGATCTGATCCATCCCGACGAAAGAAGCGCCACCTTTTAGAGTATGCACGGTTCTGAAGATCTCATTGATCAGCTCCTCGTCTTCAGGATTATCTTCCAGCCTGAGCAGATCAAGGTTCAGGTGATCAAGATGTTCAGAGGACTCCTCCAGGAAGTCCTCTTCCATCTGAGCGAGCAATTCAGCGTCGAGATCGACAGAATCCTGTTTATCCGGCATGGATTTTCTCCTTAGCCCGATAATACGTTGTTGATCACGTCAAGTAGAGTTGTTGGCTTGAATGGTTTAACCAGGTATGAGGTGGCCCCTAGCTCTTCGGCGCGCTGTTTGTCCATTTCATGACCCTCTGTGGTCAACATCACAACCGGTATAGACGAAAGTGTCGGATCCGCTTTCATTCTTCTGAGGAACTCAAATCCATCAAGCCTTGGCATGTTGACGTCGAGGATAACGGCGTCAAAAGAGTCTCTGACGATTATGTCCAGAGCCTCCTGACCATCCTGGGCCGTAGTAACCTGAAAGCCCCCCCTCTTGAGTGAAAACTCTACGAGCTTACGAACACTCGGCGAGTCGTCAACCGCAAGTATCTTCTTTGTCATGGCATCTCCTCTGATTTTGCTTCATCAGATGCTATGTGAATCTTCCCTGAATGCATTTTACTTGAATTTTTTCCTTTAACTATACTTATTTTTACATCGCCTCAATCGCCCGTGACGTGTCTACGGACGCCTGATCCCACTGATTTTTGGCTTCCTGTAAGCGACCGTATTCTTGAGACGAACCGGTTCCAAAAGGTTCGATATACGACCGAGGCTTTCAGAATGACCCAGAAAAACGTACCCGTCATCATTCAAAGCCTCATACAACCTTTCTACGCAACGCTGCTTGTCCTTGTCATCAAAATATATCATCACATTCCTGCAAAATATGCAGTCCATATTTCTGACACGGCCAGTTGATTTAGAATCCATCAGATTTATTGAGGCTATGCGAACCATGTTCTTGACGGATTGATCCAGATTATACCTACCCCGATCATCCCTGGAAAAATACTTCTGGAGAAGGTTCTTCGGAACATTCCTCACACTGTAGTCATCATAAATGGCTTCCCGCGCCGAATGTAAAGCTGAAGAACTAATGTCGGACGCAAGGATACTGACCGTGTCGGGATTCACATCACCATTGCGTTCTCGCAACATGATGGCCAAAGTGTACGCTTCCTCCCCGCTTGAACAGCCTGCGCTCCATAACGATAGAGCTTTCGAAGGCCTACGACTATTGAGGACTTCAGGTAAAACGATCTGAATAAAGTCTTCAAGTTGCTCCTGATGCCTGAAAAAAAAAGTCTCATTTATGGCCACGAGTTCAACCAGGCTATCGATTTCCGATGGGCCTTTACTGTCATATTTCAGGTAAAAGTAATATTCCTTGATCGTGTCACAATTGGTTACCTTGAGACGATGAGTGATCTTGGAGGCCAGGAAATCAATCTTGGTCGGACCGAGATTTATGCCGCTTCGCTCCTTGATCAACAAACGAATATTGTCGAAATCCTCTCTTGAAATATCCATGTCAACCTATACCAATTAACATGTTCGTCCGAGCGCTCTGGAAGCGGCATGACCAACTTTAGGGTGTGGGTCCTGAAGCATTTCTTCCAGTGTGGCCTGGCTTTCCTGAGAGCACAGTTTTCCGAGGGTTTCTGCAACAACTTTTCTGACATCATCGTCAGGGTCTTTTGCCAGTGGAATTATCAATTGTGCGAGATTCGGATCGTTGAGTATGCTCAGCCCTTCTATCGCGGCTATTCGGACAGGACCTGTATCCTGACGCAAGGACTTGATAAGCGCGGGCCTGGCTTTTTCAGCCCCTATTCTGGCAACAGCGATTGTCGCGGCATATCTTACCCAGATATTTTCATCGTTCATCGCCGATATCAATGCATCGACACTCCTGTTGTCACCGATGCTTCCAAGAGCGGACGCAGCTCCTTTTCTGACTTGCCAGTCCTCATCCAGCAAGCAAATCATCAGTGGCCTTAACGCCTGGAGTGTTTTTCGCTTCCCAAGCATATTTGCGGCAAAACGTCTCACACCCCGGTCAGGGTTACTCAACGCCTCCACCAGGTAAGTTTCTGCTCTCTTGTCAAGCGTCAACCCCAGACACTGGACCGCCGCCTGTCTGACCTCAGTTCGGTCGTGTTTGAGGAGCGCGGACACATGTTTGATTGCCTCGGCCGTTCCAATCCTACCTAGCGCTTCTGAGGCGGACTCTCGGGCTTCGGCGCATTCATCCTCCAACATGTCAAGTAAATATCGAGTAGCCTTGACTGCTCTCAACATGCCTAGCGATGCTGCGCAGGCTGCCCTTATATTGCCACTGGGGTCTTTTAAATAATCAATCAGCACATCAATAGCCGCTCGGCTTTTGAACAAGCCCAGAGCCTTAGCCGCCGTTTCACGCAACGTTTCTTCACCCGGCTCGAGATTCTTTATAACGGCCGGTATAGCTATAGGATTACCTATTCTTGCCAGTATTTCGGTGAGTTCCCTTTTTACAGCGACATCTTCATTCGCTTCCATTTCCTTTATCAAGACAGGCAGATGACGTTCACCGGCTTTCATAAGGGCCTCTGCCGCCGTGCTGCGAATGTCGTCGTCAAAATCCGCCAACTGGTTTACCAGCAACGCAACGTGTTCTTCCTCACCAATCAGCCCAAGAGTCCAGATTGCCAATTTTCTGATCTCCGGATCATGGACGTTTAGACCTGAGGTAATAATTCCATCAACGTCCAGACCGGTCTTCCTCAATCGTTCGAAAGCTCCACAAGGGTGGCGTTGTTCTATCCTGGCCAGGGCAGTGAAACAGGCCTGCATTATGATTTCGTCGTTCTCTTCCATCCGGGCCAGCAAGAAATCAACCTGTTCGCTCGACCCAACCTTTCCGATCGCCTCGATTACCGCAACTCGAACCCATTCGTCCTCTTCGTAAAGGGAAATAAGATGAGGAATTGCTTCCGCGGCGTTCAACTGCCCGAGAGACTCAATGGCCGGATAACGAACCCATTGATCTTCCAGACACGATATCAAAAGAGGTATCGCCCTGGTTTCACCTATCTTGCCCATGGCCTCAGCCCCAGCGTAACGAAGGTTCTCTTCCGGGTCTTCCAATACCTGCTTGAGCGCGCCAAAGGCTTCCTTCAAGTGGCTTTCGCCAAGAATTCCGGCTGCAAAAAGCTTTACGTCCGGATCGTCATCGTTGAGATATCTTTCGATTTGCGGTAAAGCCCGTAGTCCGATCCCCGCCAGTATGGACATCGTCACTGATCTTACCCCGGGGTCCTGGTTTCGCAGAAACTCAAGAAGATTTGCTATCACTCTCGAATCGGCATTCTCCATGAGCGTTTCAGAAACTACTGATCTCACTCTCGGGCTGGAATCCGACAGCGCCATCAAAAGGAGTTTTTCGTCCCATGGATATCCAAAGGCCGCTATCTCCCTGTAAATCTCAAGCCGCGCCTCTTCGTCGCCATGCTCAAGCCGTTCAATATATTCGTTTAAACCTTCGCCGTTGAACTCCATTAAATACCTCTCCGGGAAAGTGTCTCCATACAGCCTCAAAAACATGAGCTGTCGAGATTCTTAAACAAGTATGGGAATATCATGCGACAGAGAGCTTTGATAGGCTCCCCGGAATTTCTTCATGTTGAATTGGTATTTTTTCAAGAAGCTCCGCTAGTTCTTTTCTGTTTATCGGTTTGGATATGTAATCATCCATTCCTGCGGCAATGCAAGCCTCCCGGGCGCCGGTCATGGCATGTGCTGTCATGGCAATTATGGGCATGTGGGCGCCAGTGGATTTCTCTTTCTCTCTTATAACTCTGGTGGTTTCATAGCCATCCAGTTGGGGCATTTGAACATCCATCAAGATCAGATTGAATACTGATTTATCCAGCATCTGGAGAGCCTGAACACCTTCGGAGGCCAGGCTGACCGTATGTCCCATCTGCTCGAGAACCCTCAATCCAAGCTTCTGATTGACCGGATTGTCCTCCACGAGCAGTATGTTCAACCTGCTTCGAGCCTCTCTAACGGAGTGTCTTGTAATCAATTGAGTCTTGGTTTGATCGCCCGGGGTCTTCTTCATGGTCATCAGAATTGCGTCGAGCAGATCGGACTGCCTTATGGGTTTCATAAGGTAAGCGGAGATACCAAGCTCCTGGCACTTGGCAGCGTCTCCACGCTGGCCGCCGGAGGTTAACATGATTATCTTTTCAATATTGGTATTCCTGGATTTGCTTAACTTCTCCGCAAGCTCAAATCCATTCATACCGGGCATCATGAAATCAACCAACGCCAGAGCGAAAGGCGCTCCCCTTTGATTGGCCTCATTTATCAATTCTACAGCGCTGGCGCTATCTCCTGCCGATGTTGGAATCATTCCCCAGGATCGTACCGTCTCAGAGAGTATTGTCCTGTTCGACTGATTGTCATCAACGATGATCACACGGACATTCTCGAGACTCGATTTCTCACCGGGAAACACTCGCTGGACCGGTTGACTGGCGAATTGGAACCTGGCGGTAAAATGGAAAACACTCCCAGCCCCCAACTGACTCTCGACCCATATCCTGCCGTTCATCAATGAGACAAGCTGAGATGTTATGCTCAGACCCAGGCCGGTTCCACCGTATTCACGAGTAGTCGATGAATCAACCTGCTCAAAAGCGCCGAATATCGTGTGCAATTTGTCCGCGGGAATACCCACTCCCGTGTCCGATACAGAAAAATGCAATTCCACGGAGTTTTCAGATTCGGACGAAGGCTCTACAGTAAGAATTACCTCTCCCTCTCTGGTAAACTTGATGGCGTTGCCCAGCAGGTTTACGAGAATCTGCCTGAGCCTTCCGGGATCACCAACGAGGTTGTCTGGTGTGTCAGGACGGATCTGACTGGCTAATTCGAGATTCTTTGAATGCGCCTGACTGGCCAATGTCACAAGAGTGTTGCCAATGCAGTCCCGAAGGCTGAAATCCGTGAAGGCCAGTTCAAACTTCCCAACCTCCATCTTCGAAAAATCGAGTATGTCGTTTATCAACGACAATAACAAATCGCCAGAAAGTTTGACCGCTTCAAGATATTCTCGCTGCTCCCCATCAAGCTCAGTAGCCAGCGCCAACTCTGTCATTCCGATAATTCCGTTCATCGGAGTCCGAATCTCATGGCTCATATTGGCAAAAAACTGACTCTTCGATTCATTTGCTCTTTCTGCGGCGTTTTTGGCTTCCTTGAGCTCATTCATATACCTGAGAAGCTCTTCATTGGTCTCTGAGAGGGAATCCGCCAGAGCCAGCGTTTCAATTACAGCTCCGGCCTGGTTCAGGATAAGCCTAACCGTGTCACGGTTTTCCGACGCCTGACCACCTAGAATTGCTACCCCAAGAGACTTCTTCCTTCCCTTGAGAGGGTACATCGTCCAATTGCCGAATATTTCATCCCAGCAATGGCAGTATTCATGATCCACATCATTTCTCAAAAGAATCCGACCGGCCTCTATGGCCCTTTTACAACTTGCGTCATTGCCAATAAGGTCTAGAACTTCATCACGTCCTTGAGAAATCCCCAGCATTTCAAGGTTCTTGATCCCTTCATCATCAACAATGGCCACTATTAATTTACTAAAACCAAGATGCCGGGCTAATTGAGAAACAAGCGTCCGGCAACATTCACCAAGACTTTCAGACCGGCTAATTTCAGTCATTATCCTGTTGACAGACACTACCTGGTCGTTCTGATGTATAAAAAGTTCCTGCAACTGGCTAAAATCGCATTCATAAGACAATAAAGCCTTTTGCGTCTTCTTCAGCTCGTTTATATCAGTCAGCACGTACAGTATTGATGGGGTCTCGGAAATATTCACAGCGGATATCTTTGCCCTTACCCATTTTTCTTCATTGGAAAAACCGGATATCCTGCAATCACATGACAAAACATCATCCAAACCCTCCAGACATTTATCCCGTGCGCTTCTAACAAGGTCTCGCTCTTCAACATGAACGCTCTGAATGAATTCAGCCGATTCCAACCATTGATCCGCCGTTTTCCCGGTTACCTCAAAACACGCTCCACCGGCAAACCTCGGACTACCACCCTGATAAATCAGAAAAGCCTCGTTCGCTCGATCCAAGATCTGACTACAAATCGAAGTGTCTATGTTGTCGGTCATAACGTAGTCCTATTCGCTATCCGAGATTTTTACGGCTTTCTTCAAAAAATCTAACCCAACACCGTACCGGCCCAGCCGATTGTGACAATGGGACAAACTATTCTTTACACCTATCGAACAGTTACAGGATCAAGCTAAAAAATATTTATAAGTTACAATCACAAGCTTTAAATAAATCAGCCTTTTTATTCGTTGACTTCTATCTCAGCCAATGATATGGGCCATTCCTCATCCGGGCAGAGGGATGTTGTGATTTTACACGTTTTGGGAAGAACTTTGCAATGAAAGTTATAAAAGCCTTCGGAAATGACCACGCATATTACACTTTACCGGCATACGACGGCACTCATGAGGGAAACATCGACGCCTGGCTTCGGGCTGTC
This sequence comes from Desulfomonilaceae bacterium, assembly GCA_050176095.1. Lineage (GTDB taxonomy): Bacteria > Desulfobacterota > Desulfomonilia > Desulfomonilales > Desulfomonilaceae > CAITZA01. The sequence goes on along the minus strand of JBFXII010000065.1, from coordinate 1,087 downwards.
AAGAGGCTTAAGAGTCAGGACCCTCAACTTCACCAAAACCTTTTGCGCAAGATTTTTGAATTCAGTCAGAGGACATCAAGTGAAATTGATATTGTTTCCACATTGATGCGTCAGGAACTCACTTATGATGTAAGAGTAATTTGGCGGCGCCGTGAAGTGACCTTGCAGATGTATTCGCTGAGAAGTGTCGATAAGTGATGCGGCGTAAATTCATTTGAAGGCTCCTCATGCGATTTTACGTTTTTTCCTTGGGGTAGTGATGGTCAGTGGTTCACTATAGCCGGGAAGTATATGCTGAAAGTCGTTCCTTTTTCCGGCTCGCTTTCGCAAGCTATATGCCCGCGGTGATTCTTGACAATCCCGTAGACTGTCGCGAGCCCCAGGCCTGTTCCTTTCCCCACTTCCTTTGTGCTGTAGAAAGGCTCGAAAATGTGTTCCATTATTGACGGGTCCATTCCTGAGCCTGTATCGGAAACTTTCAGGCATACGAAACTTCCCGGCTCCAGATCAATGACCCGATTGCAGTATTCCTCATTGCATTCCAGATTTTGTGTTTCGATGGTGAGTGTTCCGCCATCGGGCATGGCGTCGCGCGCGTTCAGGGCCAGATTCATTATTACTTGAGCCACTTGCGCGGGGTCCGCGTTGATCAGGTTGAGGTCGTCGCTGAGTTTCAAATCGATTTCTATGGCCTTTGTTATGGTTCGATTCAACAGATCTCTTATCTGGGCGATTTCATGATTCAGGTTCGTGGGAAGCATTTGAGACTGCTGATTCCTGGAAAAAGTGAGAAGTTTTCTGACCAGTTCGGCGCCTTTTTTACCGGCATAGTATATTTTATGGAGATCCTGATAGTGTGGACTGTTCTTGTAGGCGTTACTCATCAGAATCTCGCAATACCCCATTACAACCTGAAGCAGGTTGTTGAAGTCATGGGCTATGCCACCTGCAAGAGTTCCTATGGCTTCCATCTTCTGTGAATGCAATAATTGTCTGGTCAGTTCAACGGTTTCAGTAACATCCCGTTTAACACCCACGTAGTTAGTTATTTTTCCGGACCGATCAAAAACAGGGGAGATTGTGGCGT
>JBFXII010000064.1:0-10497 GCA_050176095.1 Desulfomonilaceae bacterium | reverse complement strand
CGGCTTTCTGGATCGCTCTTTTTTCTCTACCTTATGGACTACAAAATCAAACTGATTTGCCCGGTCAACCAGTTCCCTAGCTATTGTAACATTTGGGTTGTCAATTTTCTGGCCGTGTTGCTCTACCAGTTTGGCCTCGAAAACAGGGGGAGTCTTCGAACTAAGACGAGCAGTAATAGACCAATACTCTATTGGGACAAAAGTTTCGATTTCATTTTGTCGATCGACGATCAGTCTTAAAGCTACTGATTGAACACGCCCAGCGCTCAAACCATAGAGCACTTTGTCCCACAAAAGCGGACTAATTTGATACCCCACAATTCTGTCTAGTATTCGTCTGGTCTGCTGGGCATTGTATTTATTTTCGTCGAGTCTTGATGGGTTGGCGACCGAATCCTTGATGGTTTTTTCTGTTAACTCATGAAACCTTACCCGAAAGATCCGATCTGACGGGAAATCGAGTTCATCACTCAGATGAAAAGCTATAGCCTCACCTTCACGATCAGGGTCTGTCGCTAGCAAAACCTTTTCAGATTTTACCGCAGCTTCTTTAAGCTCCCGTATAACCTTTTCCTTACCCGGTATAATCTGATAATGCGGCTTGAAATTATCTTCGATATCGACTCCAACCACACTATTGTTCCTGCCGGCGCTAGCAGTTTTGGAATCTTTTTCCGCTTTTGAAGGAAGATCTTTGATATGGCCAATTGATGCCCGGACATCAAAATCCTTGCCTAAATATTTTTTGATTGTTTTGGCTTTGGCTGGTGATTCAACAACCACAAGAGTTTTGGACATGAAAATTTTTCCTCAGACACACTTTTTGAACTACCAATAACTATCACGGCTTTTTGCCTCTACAAATTCAGCCAGAACACACTGATACCACAAAAAAGTTTCAAGCGTAATGCTGTCGAGTAAGGTTGTTCCAATATTGTTGAGCAATTGTTTAAAATTGCTGTGTTTATTCAACAAGCTTCATCCAACGCTTCACCGGCTAATGGAAAAGCTCGAGGCCATTTCTTTTAAAGTAATAATCAAACCACTTTTGAGAATACTTTGCCTGGACTCTGTCGTATTAGCCCCAATAGTTCAAGCTCCATCAAAGCCGCCAGAACCTTTCGAACTTCAAGTCCTGACAATTGGCATATTGTGTCAACGGTTATTGGATCCTCGTCCACGCATTCGCTCACATGTTGCGCTAGATCAGATAACTCAATTCCTGATATTTTTGATTTGAGAGGTTTTGAGGCATCTACGGCTGAAGCATTTTTGGTCGGGAAAACGCTTGTCAAAACGTCCTGAGCGTTTTCTGTTAATGCGGCTCCTTGTTTAATGAGGTAATGTGTCCCACGTGATCGCTCATGCAAAACATTGCCAGGAACTGCAAACACATCTCGTCCCTGATCCAGGGCATGATTCACCGTAATCAGTGATCCGCTTCTTCGGGAAGCCTCAACTACCAAAACAGCCTTGCAAAGCCCACTAACAATTCTGTTTCTTCTATGGAAATTAGTTTTGAGAGGCTCCATTCCAGGTCTGAATTCCGATATTACCACCCCTTTCTCGGCCATTTCTTCAATTAGCGACCTATTTTCTCGTGGATAGTATATGTCCAATCCACAACCCAAAACTCCGATGGTCCGCCCTCCGGCATCAAGCGCGCTAATGTGACAGATCGTGTCAATACCGCGCGCTAGTCCACTGACAATACAAATCCCGGCACAGGACAAATCTCGAGTGATCATAGAAGTCACTTTGGCGCCATAGTTGGAATGCTCCCTGGAGCCTACGACGGCTATGGCTTGTTCATCCTCTGGTTTCAAATTTCCCCGCACAAAGAGTAGAGCAGGTGGGTCATATATGTGGTTTAGATTTGATGGATAATCTGGATCCCATCGAGTAATTATCCTCGCCCCCAGATTGTTGAGCGTATCAATGTCCTTGCGAATTTGATACTCATCGGGTTTGTAATTGACCAATGCATCCACTACTCGAGAGCTAATGGAGACCTTATTCCTGACCATTTCAGGATCAGCTTCAAAAACAGATTGCGGATTTCCAAAGGCCGATATTAGTTTGGCGATCGTTATCGGACCTACAAATGGAGCACGATCCAATGCAAGCCACCAAAAAAGATCTTCCATGACTTCCGTGGTTCCTCCCCCCTCTTGTGTGATTTTGTCTGGCTATTTCAGTTACAAAGAAGCATCCTACGATTTCGGATTCTCTTCAGTAGAGCAAAATGTGAAGTCTAGAAACGGATCGAACTAAAACTTTTTTTATCTATCCGACAAACACTTTCTCCCTGAAATATTGATGACCGGGCGTATAAAATGATCCCTAACGCGGTATTTTCTCCTACGCAAATTATTTCTACCTCACCTGCAATGGTAGGGTCAAGTGAACAAGCAGAATCGGAGTCATGTCGGAAATCTGGCAATTTGTTAGGAGAAACAAGCATGTATCGATCACCCACCTGGATGATGTTTTTTGAAGAGGGTTTGGCTTTTATGTAGATCAAATCCATTGCATGGAAGCAGGTTTTTTTGGGGTCGGTCGACGTTATTACATGACCGATGGTCGATCGAGAAACGGCAAATAAATTTTCAGTCTGTCCTTTTACGTCCGGATCAAATTCCCCTAGACCAACTTTTCTCTCACGATCTTCATTCCACTCAACGGCTGATCCATCATAATCTGACCCAAAATTGACGCGTTCTGTTGCTGAAACCTTTTGGGAATTGTGAACGGGATCATTGCCAAGTTCCGTATCATGTCGAAGGATTTGAGCTTTGGAGAGCCTAAGGGAATCCTCAAAAACGGTTTGATCGAGAACCTCGTTAGATACTATTTTGGGCTCGATTTCATCAGCTGCTGAAATTATCGCAGGTAAAAAAGTCAAAAAAATTATGACAGCCAATTGACGCACAACAACGTTCATATTTGACTCAACAACATTTGTAGTTGAAATTACTGTCACGGCATATAGCTCATTATTATTAGACTATTATATAAATATATTAATTCAAATTATATTCAATGTGTCTTAATATGTGTCTTAATATAATTTTATGGCTTATAAGTCAAGTGTTCGTCGTTTCTCTCAGATCCTGCTTTGCCGGATAGAAGTTAGGAGTAGAGAATGGACATATCTTTTGTAAAATATGTCCGGATTTAATCATGAAAATCCTGTTGAACCACATTAGCTGCACCAACGTAAGATTCTCAACTAACTATGATCTTGTTGTTTTTCTCGCTAGGGTCAATTCCCCTTGGTTTCTGCTAATAAAATTGTATCCAGGGGGGCCAAAGTTAAATCACGAGGCGAAATTTGCTCTAAGACTACTTCCAAGGGCTGTGGGCTTGCTATTTCTTCGAGCCGTTCAATTATTTCATCATATCTTGATCCCAAGGATTTTATAAGTGTAAGCTTTTCCTGGAGAGATGCTTTCTGAACAAATGTTAGGTGGAACAGAACGATGGAACTATATCCCTTGGTCTTTTGTTCCAGCAAAGGTATGACGATAAGATTTTCAAGTCCAGCCCTACCAGAACTAAGGACCAGTCTGCCTAGACGCAAAGCAGTCCTTTTGCTGCCACCAACTTTCCTGGGTTTGTCATATCGGGATGTTTTTCCTTCGCAGAATCCAAATCTTCTAGTCACCTGAATTAATGGATGATCCGTATCGCTTAAACAAGTAAATTTGAGTGACTTATCTTCCAACTCGTATAGCATTCCGCCTAGGATTCGGTCTATGATGGAGGCCAGAGCCCTCAGCGCGGGTCTATCAACATCACCTATCGAGCTAGGTGAAATGTGTAACTTTTCTAACGCATTAAGAAAGACCGGGGCTAATGACTCCTGCGGTCTTGATATTCCAACAGTGACTGTCTTGGCCTGATGCCTGATCGAATCGATAGGACGTGTCATTTCCTCTATGGCTTTGGTTAAAATTGAGATTCCTCTTTCCAGTATTCCCGGTGTGAACTGAGGCTCACAGCCGACAGTAATGAGGTCAAGAATATAGGTTGACAAAAGAGCAACAGCCGAAGCGGGAAGCGCAGAATTCATTTCTCCTTCGGCTATGTTACTAAAAATCATCTGGATCTGGTCTATCAGTAGACTCTTGTCCCAGGATTGTGGCTCTTCTAAGAATCTTGTAAGGACTGATCTGCAACTTCTCAAACAATCGGCGCGAGAATCAATTGCTCTGGCGGTATAAAACCCCCACAGATGTCCCGCTGCGGTTGCAGGAACAAAGTCCAGGCCTGCTCCCACAACCGGAAGTTCGATCAGGCTGTCGGCATATCCAGAGAATCTGGTTTCGCCTTCCGAACACAGAACAATAGGTTTGCCATTATGGGCCTTGAAAATGGCCACTTCTTTAGCCGTGTCCTGAACTATCTGATCAGGAAGGTCATTTGCGACTACAATTGTCAGAGGTTCTGTAGAAAGATCTATGTGTTTCTTGTCTTCGGTGAAGTCACAGGGTATGGATTTGTAACAAAGTTCACTGAGTTTAATTCTAATCTCATCGGCTGCAATCTTATTGGGACCATTTCCGACAACAGCCCAATTTCTGCTGATAGGGCCAGTTTTCTCTGATATATCTTTGATCAAGGCGCTTCTGTTGAGGACCCAATCAAGTTTCGATGGTAGTGATTCCAGTAGCTCTATTTCATTATAAATGTCCTCTTCTGTCATTGTCTGGAATTCTTGGGCCAGGACGAGCGATGTAAGTTTTCCTGCTGCTATTTGTGAATAAAAGGCTTTGGTGGATGCGACCGCCATTTCAACATCACGTCCATCACTGGTGTAAAAATACGAGTTGGACTTACAGACCAGAGGTGAATTTCTACGATTAACTATTGAATGAATCCATGCTCCTTGTGAACTTGCAACATCTACGGTACGATTGGTGTCGGTAGTAGTTCCACTTTGAGAGATGGCTATCAAAATCATGTCTGATAGTGATTGTTCTGGCAAGAATCCTGAAAGTTCCGATGCTTTGCAAGAACTAACAGTAATCTTTGTTCCATGAAGAGCTTTTTCGATTAGATGGGCCACTCCTGCGGCGGCTATTGAGGCTGTTCCCTGGCCAATTACGGTGATTCGACGGATAGGCTGTTGATGTCTATCCCTGATTCTGTTAGCCAACGGACCTAACGATCCTGCCCCACTAGTTACAAACTCTATTTTGCCATGCCGTTTGCGATATTTATTTTTTATGGTTTTTTTAATGCTTGATGGAGCTTCATGGATTTCTTTTTCAAAATAGTAATCGTAGTCTCCCCTATATATGTCGCGGGAGTGTATATAGATTGGCTCGGATTTAATTGGGAAGATTTGTCCATCTGACAAATATCTTGCCATAATTTCATCATTGCAGACATCAGAGCAAATAACGACTTCCGAACCACCTTTTTCTGATCCAATAAGGCTGAAACATCTCCTTGTAAGAGCCGCCAATCCGTAAACTTCGGATGCTATCACATATCCTTCTCTTATTTTTCCGACAAAAAGGCTTTGGCCGCTTCCTTTCTGGGCAAGGAATAAATGATTCGGTAACAAAGGGTGTTGCATGACCACTGCCAAAGAGCCTGCGCAATTGTTCATAAGGTCTGCAAAACGTTTTTCAGGTCTCTCATCTGGATTTGTTCCAAGACGATAAAAGATTGGCAAGATTTTGGCGTCGGTAGTTACTAATGGATCTATTTTGAAGCCGCTATTCCGAACGTATGAATCGACGAGTTCGGCATAATTGTCTACGTCCCCGTTCAATACGAATAGCGCAAAAGTATCGGAAATTGTCTCCTTATGCTCGGTCTCATAAAGTGTTCCATCGGTAGGATGACAATTAGGAAGACTGATAATTCCGTTTGATGCCCACCTTGTGTGCGCTAGAATGTTGATCTGTTCTACATGTGATGAAATTGACCACAACGTTAAGTCTTCTCTAATTGATCTTCTGATAGCTAACGTGTTATCACCCAATCGTCCAACGAGATTTGCAACCTTGTAGACAAAAGTGACTATTAGTCTATCCCCAGGAAGTTCAACAAGGTGAATTGAACTCTTTACACCACGCTCTATTTTTTCAGACCAAGAAGAGAGATTCGTTATGCTTGGAGAAAAGTCAGTTTTCAGCTGAGAAGATGCTACTAATAACCGAATTGATATACCGGCAGAATCCCTACCTCTGACTTCGAGCCTGTCTATATTTTCAAGTACTCTTTCGATTGACCATGCCGTAAATCTTTGCGCTTTTGACTTAAAACTCATTAAACTTTCGTTTACTAAGAGGCTAGATCTTTCGAGATTGTCCAATACCTCATAACGTATCTGCCAAAGACAATCTTTTGCGTCTTGAGTTATCTTATCAATTATATCGGGGGATGCCCCGCTTGGGTCATGAGATGTTATTTGGTCGAGAATGTTTTCGATTGCATTTGATAGCCTGGTGATTTTTTGTTTGAAATTCGGATTTCTTATGAGCTCAAAATGTAAGTCGAAAGACATCAAATCTTCGAAGCGCCACATCAAGGCTTCGATTGGTCTAACAAGTTGCTCTATAGAGTCTGGATTTATGCAGCAGCTCTCCAGATTTTCAAGCAATGAGTCGACCCATGTCAGGTCGGAATTCTTGTTCCATTCAGTATTACTTACAAATCCAGCTATTCCACACACAGTCTATCCTCCCCATTTATCATTTGGGACATCATTCAACAATTTGTTATACCCAAGGCCGACAACTGACACCAGCAGGGCAATGCGTCTGGGTATTATAGGCGTCAATGAACTGTCTCATAACAAAATCAATGGGAAAAGCCTTGAAACACACTATATTATTTTTGCTGCAAACCAGGCGTAGGAATCGGAACTGGTTTGGGTTCAGTTGTTGATTGAGATGCAATACCCTTGAAAATCAGGTTAAAGTCTGCGTTCGTTGAAGAAGTTAGAATTCCCTCGTTTTTTAGTTTAGAAAGTCTTAATCTTTTTTGCGACGGTTCCATTCTTAGAAAGGTTGGATCATTTGTCACGATTCTCCATGCCGGTATTCTTTCGAGATCTTTTTTAGTTTGAGTGGATATAAGCCCTCTTTTTTCTAGATCCCTAATCTTTACTAAACGTTCCATCGGCGAGGCCTTGTGATACTCAGGGTCCTTTGCAAGAACCTCCGTGGCCAAAACCCCTTCGGCCATTACACGATAATGGTCTCCCACTAGATTGTCTTCTCGGAGCTTTTTCAGCGTTGCCAATGACTCCGCTGGTGAAGGAGTATCAACAATCTTGGCTCCATTGATAAGTGACCCAGCGATCAGATTTTCATAAGAGAGGGCCACAGACCATTCAATCAGTTTTTTCTTGTGGAGTTTTCGCAATATTTCAAGTTTCTTGTGTGGTGAGCCTGAATAAAAATTCGGTTGTTTTACTAAAAATTCGGCTAGCAGAGTACGATTCAAGAAGTCTCTCGGAACCTTCAGATTACTAAATTTTTCATCATTACTAAATTCTGACCAGCGTCTTAACCTGTCTAGAGGGTCTGGGGGTTCTCTCAAATACTGGTCTACCCAATCCAAAAGTAAATAAGATGTCTCTGTCCTGGACAGTTTATTTTCTTTTAACATTTCGGATGCAAGCAACAACCGGCTCCGCAAGTCTTTTCCCTTGAACTGAGGAGATTCCAAGATTCCTGAGACGACGTCGAAACCTTCAAATCCGTAAGCCAAAGAACTCAGGAACAAAATCAGCGAGATCAAGGACACTGTAACTTTTCCAGAGGCGAAATTGAGCCACGTGGACTTCATGCTAAATTTGTGGTTTATTGACATGCCTGACGATTGATTCTCAGATTCTGATTTTTCAATGTTGACAATCTGGCATTTAATCCCAAAGGTATGCACGCCCAAATTGTACGGTAATATGACTCTCAAGAAAAGCCTTTTTTGTGCATTTGAAATCTGTAACAAAAAAAGGTTTCATTGTCACTTTCGATGGATTAAGACCATTATGATCCAAGCCGTTGCCCAAAGTCCAATCTTATTGCTCTGTAATGACATAAGCAATTTTTTTGACTATGGATTTCTAGAATTCTTTCAGGATTGGTCTATCTAATCAAAATCTGAAAGGCTAAGATAAAAGCTCGGAATTCTACGGAGGATGAAATTGATTGATTTTCATACCCATACTTTTTTTAGTGATGGAGAACTTATTGCAAGTGAACTCGTGAGACGAGCCAAATGCAGGGGTTACCGAGCCATTGGTTTGGCGGATCATGTAGACAGCTCGAACCTTGAATTTGTTACGGTTAATCTGGTCCGAGCGGCAAGAGATTTGAACAGACATCAGGATTGCAAGGTGATCCCCGGGGTCGAAATCACTCACGCGCCACCCGGTCAAATAAGCGAATTAGTAAAGAAAGCCAGGGAATTTGGGGCCTTGATTGTTATCGTGCATGGTGAGACTGTAGTGGAACCCGTTAGTCTTGGGACAAACCTGGCAGCCATAACCTCGCGTGTCGACATATTGGCCCATCCTGGATTGATATCTGAGAAAGAAGCTCTGCTTGCCGCAAAAAACGGCGTTAGACTGGAAATAACTTCTCGCGGTGGTCATTCATTGACAAACGGGCACGTAGCAAAAATGGCTTTGAACTCAGGCGCTTTAATGGCTATTGATACGGATTCACATTCTCCTAGGGACCTGATAGACCGAGAAATGGCTATCCAAGTATTGTTAGGGGCTGGGCTGGATGAAGCGCAGGCCAATGGAGTGATGAAGAACAACGAAATTCTCTTAGAGAGTCTAATCTCTAGATTGTGATGTGGGTGACAGTGGTTTCATTCCAACAAAACCCTATTGATAATCACCCAACTTTTTGATAACAAAATAAAATTTACAAATTGGGATTCTCGAAATTCAAATTAAGACTTGAACCGCAGGTGATAATTTATGAAACAATCCCGAGTTGGGGTGTCAATCGTATTCCTGATTTTCTTGATGGTTTTGTTAGTGGCTCTGGCTGTCGGGTTCTCGAAACTTTTTGACAGCTCCGAAAATGGTTCAGGAATTATAGAAAGTTTGGATTATGGTTCCAAGGTTGGTGTTGTTCCTATAGAAGGAACTTTAATGAGTTCAGATGAAATTCTTAAAGATCTTCGTAAATTTAAAAAGAAATCATCTATTAAAGCAATAGTTTTAAGAATAAATTCCCCAGGCGGGGCTGTGGCCCCAGCACAAGAGATTTACAGGGAAATAGAGAGGATAAAAAAGAAAAAACCGATCGTTGCCAGCATGGAGACAGTCGCCGCATCTGCAGGATATTATGTCGCTTCCAATGCAAACAGGGTTGTTTGTTCAAAAGGCACTATCACGGGGAGCATTGGAGTTATAATGATGCTGGCCGATATACATAAGGTCGCAGAAAAGCTCGGGATTGGTGTAAACATTGTGAAGGCCGGTAAATTTAAAGACATTGGATCGGGACTGAAACCGCTTACGGAAGATGAGAAACAAATTCTAGAAGCTTTTGCCCTCGAGATTCATGACCAGTTCATTGCGGATGTCGCTGTAGCTAGAAAGGAAAAGATCGATTTAGACAAACTCAAGGAAATATCGGATGGCCGTTTCTTTTCAGGAGAAAAAGCCCGGGAACTTGGTCTTGTGGATGACATCGGAAATTTTTATGATGCTGTTCAGATCGCCGCCGGTCTTGGAGGACTTAGGGGCGAACCACAATTGGAATACCCCAAAAAGAAATGGAACAACTATTTGGACCTTGTTTTGGAATCCGCTTCTAACGCGATGATGAGAGTTTACGAGCGCGCCGGAGTCGTGATGGCCCCAGAAATCAGATAAAGTTCAGCTTCCTTTTTTATTTTCCAACTTTAATGCTTCCGAGAGGACATGGGCCTTTGTAAATTATCTCTCTTGCATTTTTTTAAATACATTCAGAGATTTACTGTTCCATGAAAAGCATTATTTCAAAGGACGGAGTTTATGAAATGACGGTGAGTGAATCCCTTACATTCGATGACGTTTTTTTAGTGCCGCAATATTCTGAGTTGTTGCCTTCAGGTGTCGATGTTCAGACCAAACTCACGAACACAATTATTTTGAACATTCCGCTTGTTAGCGCCGCCATGGATACGGTTACGGAATCAGCCATGGCAATAAGTCTGGCCCGACAGGGAGGCATCGGCATCATACATCGCAATCTGGGCATAAAGGAGCAGGTTAGGGAAGTTGATCGAGTAAAACGATCGGAATCAGGTATGATTGTAGATCCTATTACTATTAATCCAGATCAAAAAATTTCTGACGCCCTTCAGATAATGAAAAAATATCGAATATCTGGTGTGCCTGTCACTGTCAATGGCTTTTTGAAAGGTATACTGACCAATAGGGACCTAAGGTTCGTGGAGGACCTGGACCTCAGGGTCGAACAGGTAATGACAAAAGAAAATCTTATAACCGTTGATGAGGGAATAGGC
>JBFXII010000063.1:0-10594 GCA_050176095.1 Desulfomonilaceae bacterium | reverse complement strand
AAGCGCACTGCCAATCGGCTTTACTGCAACATTTGGCTATTTGTTTCGTGAGTATTATAAGCCTATGGAATCTTACAGCATTAGAGGTAAAATACTTGAGAGAAGTTGGAGCACATCATCCACCGTGCTAAATGCCAAATTTTCAATAGATTATACGTTTTCTCAATCTTTGACGGGAATATTGGGATTTCAGTACGATTCATACATGTCAAATTTCATTGATCCTGAAAACGAAAAGGGCAATGATGGAAAGTTCAATAAAAGTCAAGTAGCTCAGATTAACGTGACCGGAGGCTCTCCATTTCTGGGGCTGATGTACGATCGTGGGTTTTGGTCAAACATGAAATTGAGAACCTATTTCATTGGCTTTCCGGGCATTCCTAGCCTCATGACTTATGAGGAATCCTTGGGAGCAGATTATGAAAATAGCCTGAAGTTGAGGGAAGAAATAAGTTCAGGATACTTTTTTGAAGGTTTTGCGCAGGCGTCCGCACCGGTTTGGAGGGGTATAAGCGCTGGAGGGTTTGCAATATATAGAGAGTTTTCTGGAAAAGTTTCAGAGGCTGATGCAGCTGACGCGATTGATAAGAATAACATGGGTACGGCCGATGTATATTTTTTGAGAAGCAACTGGATTTTTGGTGGAGTTATTTCGGTCACATTTTAGAGAGTAGGAATCGGGGCTTGTCAGAACCACAATCAATGTTTTTCACTTTGTGAACAGTTAAAGAAACGTTCTCGGTCGAGCAAATTGTGGATCAATTATTGTGAGGCTTCTGGGCCAAGATGTTAAGTGTGGCGGCGCAAACCGCAATATCTACTATTGTGAACTCTGACATTCCAACTAATTGATTGGCATCTATATATCGTCTTAGGATGGGATAGGGATCCATGATATCTCTACTTTGCGGGTGACTCGTGGAATCTTGTTGGCTTGCAATATAGTAGGGCTGATTGTTGGGCAGATGCGCTACAGGACCAAAAACAGGCAGTCCTGGAATCGGTCTGTCGACTCCATCATGAATGGACGGCAGATGAAGTGGATCTTTCAGAGACCGGTAGCCCAGGCCCGTGATGAAACACATTGAAAGGGGGTTTGCTCCTAGCTGGGCATCTAGGTTGAGCAGAGCCATGTCATAATAACGTTTTTCACCGGTGACACTCCACGCCAAGAGCAATACAAAAGAATATTCTGAACTTTGAGTGAATGTTCCCCAGCCTATCCATTGTGGAAGATTTAACCTGGCCCCATTGCGGTAAGGGTTGGAACGTGTGAATTCCATGATTGTTCTGGCCTTATCTAACAAGGCTTTTTTGATAGCGTCTTTAATTGTCCGCTTGGTGTCTGCCCAATCTGAATTCAGATATGCCCAATATGCGCATCGGTAGAAGTCTTGCCAGTTGTTCCATCCCCACGGATGACTTTTATTTTCTGACCACCAGGAATCAAAGAAGTCCTTGTATTTTTTTTCACCAGTTGTCCTGTAAAGTTCAGCGGCTGCCCATAATCTGTTGTCAATGTCTATCCGATCACGATATTCACCTGTGGTGTTTTTGGGTGGGTTGCGAAAACCCCCTTCTGGAATAGCTTGAGGATGTTTTTCGAGAAAAGACCAGGCCCTCTGAGCTCTTTCGAGATAGTTTTGAGACAGTTTAAGATCAAAATTTTTCCAAATTCTGGATGCGCTTGCAAGAACAGCAGAGGCAGAAGCAGTGTCATGAGTTGTTTTGTCAAAAATTTGTCTCGGAGAATTCTCATCCTGAGGCATGCCATGGAACCATACTTCAGAAGTGAGTTTGTGATATATGCCTCCGTCTTGCGCTTGAATTCTAGTGATCCAGTCAAGCTCCCATTTTGCTTCATCTAAAAGGTCAGGGATCCCGTTACCACTCTCAGGGATGTTCCAAGTTCCGTCCTGAAATTTTGATGGCTGGATATCATACGCTGTAAAAAGATACCAAAGCGCAGCGGCAGCGGTCGGAATATATTTACCGTAATCACCTGCGTCGTGCCACCCTCCTTGGGCGTCGATCATGTCTCCGGGTCTTTCTCCATTGTATAATAGAGACTTGGGAAGCGACTCGTAAAAAACGGCGTCTATTTTGCGTCCGTTAGTGTCATATTCATGATCTATAGGTCTGGTAAAATCTTTCTCTGCAAAAGGCTCGACCAAGGGGGTTCCACATCTTTGATAATAAAAAGCGTGAGCCGTAGCGTACGCCGCCTTGTCCAAAGCTTTTTCAGAGATCCGGATTGGCCAGGAAACACCTATGCCTGGGACGTAAGCCTCATAAAAACCCGGATTCTTGATTGATGAAAAATCAAAACTGTATACATCTTCGCCTGACAAATGCCAATTTGAAGCCTCAAGTTTTAGATGAGTCTTCAGGGAGATTTGTCCCGTAGAAATGTTTTTAATTGTGACCTGAGGGAGTGGTTCTGGCAGACGCAAGGCTCCGTACGGGATTGAGAACACTGTAAGCAAATCCTCTGGCCCCAAATCCTTTTCCAATAACCAGTTTCCGCCCTCAGGCGAATGGCTGATCAAGAGACCTCTGGCCCCAACAGCCCATAAACGTCGGGCATTCTGACGCGTCATTCCGTAAAAGATCCTGTCACTGAGGTTTTCTAATTTCTCAAAGTCCTGACTGGGCGCTGCTTTATATCTCAAGACCCCTTTGTCACTCCCTATCCATACCGCACCACTAGGATCAACAACAACGCAGGTAAGATCTTCTCCTGAGGATGTTATGATTGGAAATTCCTTCCATTTACCATGAATGCGAGTAAGCACAGTTCCATGATTCCCTACAGCCCACAACTCGTCCGAGTCAGGTTTCCCTGCGACGCAATTGAGGTTTGAACTTGTTATGTGTTGTTCTTTTAACCACTTGGAACCGTTCCATTTAAGGATGACACCATTCTCCCCAACAGCCCATGCGCAGTTGTTATTCCCAACCCATATTGAATTGAGGGTCTCTCTGACCTCGCTAGCGGTTTTTTGCCAAGAATCGCCATTTTGTTGAAGGATCAGGCCGTTTTTTCCAATAATCCATCCGGTTCCTTGTGGTCCAAAAGCAATCGAATGAAGGTCTTCGGTGGTCTGAGAATCCAGTTTAACAAATTGTGTTCCATTCCATTTAATAATTTCACCGTTATTCCCCACAAACCATACGTTGTCTTCTCTAAATCCGGATATTGACCGTAGATCCTTCTCGGTTGGGGAGGCGACTTTCTCCCAGCCATGGCCCAAACTCCAGCGATAAATTGATCCACCCCTGCCTGCCGCCCATGCAACGCCTCCCAGATCTCCGACGTAACCGCCCACGTATCCTATTTTTGGGGCTTCGGGTAAGTAACCTTCCTGATTAATTTTTATATTCGGAGTCTTGAGAGTTTCGTCATTATAATTCATTGTTATGTCGGTAGCAGTAGTCTCGTTGCAGAATTCATCTGTTAAACCAGTTACTCGGAGAATGTATGTATGATCATTTTTCATTCGTTGAGGCAGCTCGATGAATACGGAGTATCTTGTGTAAGGCGACTTGGTAGGACTAAAACCATAAACCCTGTAGTGCAAGCCCACGGCCATTGGATTGAGAGGATTGCGGTAAGCCTCGTCGTTAGGGCTCGAAATTGCATAGCGCTTGACATCCCTGAGGCTTATTTCCTGTAACCGTCCAGTAAAACTCAGCCGGATCACCTTATTGCTTTCGACAAAGGGCCCCCATTCTCCTTCAGTGATTACTCCAGGAGCTGTCTTCTGAGTCAGTTTTATTTTGTCGACATAATAAATACGCCTCTTTGAATCAAGATTCCACTCGATGGCCTCGACATTGCCCAAGTCCCAGTCATCTGTCACGAATTCAGATAGAGGAATTTTTACGGATCGAAAAGTGTTATCAATAACGAAACCCTCAATGTAGTCTTTTATTGGCGCTCCCTTCGATTTTCGGTTCCATGTGCGTAATTGAATAGTTGGATCACCGGGATTTTGCTCCGGGCTACGAAAATAAAATTCCAGATGTGAATAAGAGGTAAAATCCTTACGAGTTCCTGAACCGCAATGGAGTTTTAATGTAGGAGCGTGCCAAGCATCCGGTTTGAGTTTGAGCGCTGGGCGCCCCTTCGAATTTTCGGAATAGTCAAAAGTAATATATTTCATACATTCGGGGGAGAATTCACCCATGAAAATAGGCATGCCATCCCTGCAGGCTCGGTCACATAAACCAATGCCACCGAATAATAAGATAAGGGCTATTGAGGTTAGAACGGTCCCAAATTTCATTAATCTTCCACGCTCTAATATCCTATGGCTATTATAGAATAAATCATCATCATCTTCTCTAGTAGCATATTATCGCAATTCTTATAAATCCGACTGCGAATTCATGTTTCCACTGTTAAATATGTCCTTGAATTAATACGACCACGATGTTTCCTCAAAACCATGCCCCAATCGAAAAAAGTAATAAAAAATGAACTAAAGTATCACTTACACGACTAATGATTTGTTTTTTAAGGAATTAAAAAATTGGATACTGGTGTGAGCATAGATGATAAACGCCTTGACCGCCCATAGATAACTACGATATAATTAAAGTGAAATCAGTGTAATGTAATAAATGACTATAGTAGATTCGAGCTAATATGTTTTTTGATTAGCTTGTTATCTCCAATAGTCTGTTATTATTATTTTTATAGCATTATAAGCTTTTGTGATGACCTGAGACTGATACGCAATCATTAGGCGGTTTGCCCTGATCGCTTTGTGGGATAGCGTAAAATAACCTGTAACATAAGTATATTATGGCTATAAGGTAAATAAAGTTGAATACATGGAATCGGATTCGCATGACTCACAATTTTCCTAGTTCCTGAAGGCTATTCATTAATTAGCTGTTTGGACCGTACGGTCTTGGTCAAGTGTCTTTATCCTTTTGTTTTTTGTTGAACGAATGGATAGGCCATATTGTTTCCTCGTCGGTGTATGGAGCATCATTTGGGCTTGAGCTTGTCAAAAGGCCTGTTGGCTATGATTCTGTCTTTCTTGGCTCCAATGATATTGTCTGCCTGCGCTACATCTATTAGCAAACCATTCCTGGATTATCTATCTCCTTCAAAATCAAAATCCCACTCGTCATCGCAAGAAACGGCCAGTCTCTCTTTGGTTCCCTTTGTCCCGCCTGCTATCGGTCCTCCACCAAGCGGCAAACTTGAGGTAGCATTGTCTGATGCAATATTGACAGGTCTGTCAAATAACAAGTCCTTTGAGGTTCAGAAATTCAAACCTCCCACAACAGGTCTTGCTCAGGAAGTGGAGCGAGCCTTGTTTGATCCGGTGGCCAAAGTGAATGTTGACACCAATAGAAAAAAATCCGACCAGATACAGGTTGGTAGAGGGTTCACTGCCTCAACCTCTGTAACAGAGTTGCTCCCGACGGGAACTACGTTGGAGATGATACTGGAAACTGGGTACAGAGAGCGAGAGCTTGATGACATCGGCGCAGATGCAGGCGATGCAACGACAACAAATCCGGAGGACAAATATTGGAGCACGGTCACTAATTTGAGCATCAATCAGGCTCTTCTGAGGGGAGCTGGGTTGGAAGCGAATCTAGCGAATCTCTGAAAGGCAAGGATAGATACTCAGATCTCGATGTATGAACTGACAGCCTTAGCCCTGGCTCTTGCCTCGGATATTGAGTCCGCGTACTGGGATTACTTCTTGGCATTGATGAGGGTGGATATTCAGGAGAAGGGCTTGGCATTGAGCAGACATTTGGTCAATGAAACCATGAAGAGAATAGCTGCAGGACAAAAAGCCGAGTCAGAAATCTTTTCGTTTCAAGCGCAGGAGTCATCGACTCGACAGGCCCTGGAAGAGGCAAAGAGTCTTCAGGAAAAAACCAGAATAAGACTTCTGAGACTGATTAGCCCGCCGAGTTTTGATATCTGGAATCGTAAGCTGAGTTTATTAACAAGACCGATAATTCCCAGGGACTCCATTGAAGACATCGCTTCGCACATTCAAGTGGCCATGCGAATGCGGCCAGATCTCAACCAAGCAAGGCTGGAGGAGCAGAAAGGCACGCTCGAAGTGGTCAAAACGAAAAATGGATTGTTGCCAAAACTCGACGCATTCCTGATGATTGGAAGAACCGGTTATGCTAAAAACTTTGATCTGTCAATTTATGATTACGGTTCAGGAAGCGGAGGAATTGATTACACTGCGCGTATACAATTCGAATTTCCTCCTATAAACAGAAAAGCAAAAGCGGATTACAACAAGTCTATTTTGGACCTTGCCAAGAGTAGGCAAGCGATCGACAATCTTGTTCAATTGGCTCAACAAGATGTTCTTCTGGCCTATGTGGAGTTACAAAGAGCGAAAAAGCAGATCGAAATCTCCGCAGAGACTGTAAGATATCAAATTGCTAAGCGTGACGCCGAAATTGAAAAATACCGGCTTGGTTCTTCGAGCGCATTTAATGTGGCTCAAGCGGAAAGAGAAACCATTACAAGTCAGCTTTCAGCGGCTCAGGCTAGAATTGATTATCTAAAAGGTCTAACGCAATTCTATGTAGCGGACGGTTCGTTACTTGCCCGCAGAGGGATTGGGGCCATATTTTCAGGACCCTGATGGAAGAGTGTGAGACGGTTCACAGGAATATTTTTGAGTTCTGACTTATATTGCTATTCAGCAGTCGTTGATGTTGTCTTATAATCTGAGATAAAATACTAAAATCTACTAATTGTTTGAGATAGCAAATGCTTTAATCAAGGAGTCCGCGCAAGCTGTTCTCCCGGAATTATTTTTTAAGATTGGTTTCCAAGGGTGTGTCGATGAAAAAGATTGCGGTTTTCATGTTTATAGACGCCATGGGATGGGAGATAGTTAAGGACAGGGAGTTTCTCAAGGATTTACTACCTCATAGATACAGGGTGGGAATGCAGTTTGGTTATTCATCCACTGCCATTCCGACAATTCTGTCTGGAGAGAAGCCAACTGTCCACAAGCATCTGAGCTTTTATTATTATGCCCCTGAAAAATCTCCGTTCAAGATGTTCAGATACATGGGATTGGGCATGTTGCCTTCTTCCATAGCCGACAGGTGGCGAGTTCGACACATTCTATCCAAGCTAGTCGCCAAATACTATGGCTTTACAGGCTATTTCGAAATGTATGCGATGCCATTCAGCCGGATTTCATATTTTGATTACATTGAAAAGACAGATTTGTTCGTTCCTGGAGGGCTAAGCCCGGTAAGAAATATTGCTGATGTTCTTGAGGACAAACGCATTCCATATCACATATCAAATTGGAGATTGAAAGAAATTGAGAACATTGAAGCGCTCATACAAGACGTGAGAAAGGGCGACATTAATTTTGCATTTCTTTACACGGCGGCCATGGATGGACTTCTACACCGGGTAACCAAAGACGGCTCCGAAATAAACACCAAAATGGATTGGTATGAAAGTCAGATAAGACGGCTTTTGGCTAAACTAGAAAAGCAGTACCAAGAAATATACTTCGCTGTGTTTTCAGATCATGGAATGACAACCTTGACTGAGGTTGTTGATGTTAAAAAGCCGGTTGATCAATTAGGCTACAAGTTCGGCAAAGATTACGCAGCAGTATATGATTCGACAATGGTAAGACTATGGTTTTTCAACCATTCGGCGAAGCAAGCGATTCTGGAAACTCTCGACAAAACACCTCATTGTAACGTCTTGAATGACGAGGAGCTCAAAAGATACAGCATAGATTTTCCGGACAATATGTATGGTGAAAAGATTGTCCTTATGGATCCTGGATTCCAGATTGCTCCGAGCGACATGGGCTTAAAAGCGCTCCCGGGCATGCATGGCTTCGCCCCGGAGCATGAAGATTCCTTTGCAGCGTTTCTCAGTTCCGAGAAGGTCGACATAGAGCTGAAATGTGTGGATGATTATTTTCGGGTTATGACTCAACGTATGGACATGCTGTAATTTGTTAGAGTCAATTTTAACAGGTATTTTTTTGAAGCAAATCCTGTTGTTGGTTTTCTTTAGAAATGAAACCGAGTCATTTGGTTTTCACCTCGCATGTCAATTGAAATATTTATTTGATATGATGTGTAAACTTATGGACTCGACAAGATCTTACGGTTTGATTTTTGTATAAGGGCAAGAATCCTGATGGACAGCTCAGCGCTAAGCGACATCATACAAAGGTGCGGGTCTGATTATGTATCGAAGCGACTCACAATTCAGGTCGAACATGCTGCTTCGGTGCTTGGGCCCGGTCTAGGATCATTTCACTTTGAGAATCTGGATTTTGCTCTGAAAGTGTTCGGTAACTTTTTAAAAATCTTAGGGATCTGGAATCACGCTCATTCAAACATAACCGCGCACAAGATAGTGCACAACACTGTAGTCATTGAAGGGCTGCCGGAGGCTTTCGACGATTTCACGATACTACACTTGTCAGACCTTCACCTGGATGTTCAACCAGGCTTCGGCGCACACCTTGGACGTCTGATAGCCAGCCAGAAATTTGATATATGTTTGATAACAGGTGATTACAGGTTCCACACTCACAGTGATTATTATCCCACATTTAAGGAAATTGAAAAGTTATCACGAGACCTAAAACCACCTTTTGGGAATTTTGGGATTTTAGGTAACCATGATTTTTTGGAATTTGTCCCAAAACTCGAACGTCATCACATCAGAATGTTACTTAATGAAGCATATAGAATTGAAAAAGATGGTTCTGAGTTATGGATTGTGGGGCTTGATGACGCTCATTTTTATGGAGTTCATGACTATGACAAGGCTTTCTCAGGCGTTCCCCAAAATGCAATCAAAATTTTAATGATACATTCTCCTGAAACTCTCGAGCAAGCATATAGGCACGGAACGGATTTTATTGTTTGTGGTCACACTCATGCAGGTCAATTGTGCATACCAGGGGGAATTCCTATTTGGATGAACGCTAATTGCCCCAGAACTTATTGTCGGGGCCCGTGGTATTACAAAGGCATTCCAGGATTTACTTCCGCAGGCGCAGGTAGCTCGGGTCTACCTGTAAGATTAAATTGTCCTCCCGAAATCGTAATTCATCACTTAAAATCGAGACCTCGCTGGAAGTAGATGTCAAATCGGGAATTTGGTTAATCCGGTCGTCTATTCTTGTCCAAGAAAATTACTTGAAGTTCAATTCAAAATTCTCTAGGCTTGCGCCACAAATTAGTGAGCTAGGAGTGCCGAGTTGTCCTTTTGGAAAGGCAAGAGATCAGAAGCCTTAATTAATAAGGGTGATTTTGATTTAATAAATTCATCCAGGGAATTCCAAAAGGAAATGAACGCCTTATGGTCTAATATTAGAAAAAACGTTTCCGATGAGGAGCTGCCAAGCTCATTCGTAATGTGTTCCGCATCTGAAGGTGAAGGTTGTACGACTATTACCTTGGGCTTGGGAATCTTTGTGTCTAAGCACTCCAACAGACGGGTTGTTGTTGTTGATACGCAAAATGAAAGTCTATATTTGAGCGAGTTTTTATCCGAGTATTGTCCTGAACTATCTAATGAAGAAGAGGTTACCAGCGCGAATATTGGTTTTCGAGAATTCAGTCTAACAAAGAGAAACCTGAGCTTTCTCCAAATTATAAACCCCGAAAATTTGAACTTTTCACCAGAGAATGAATCGAGTTTTGACACTTTTCTCATGTTTCTAAGAAACAGTTATGATTATATTTTTTTTGACTGCGCTCCAATTCCAACATCTCAGGTCTCTAATTTTTTGGCAAATAAATTAGATTATGTCATATTCGTAGTGAGCGCAACTCGTTCGAGTCAAAGAAAGCTTATTGCGGCCATCAATAAGGTATCATGCGATAAAGAGAGACTCCTTGGTGTAGTCATGAACAAGAGAAGAAACATTCTGCCAGATTTCATCAACAAGCTCATAGGGTGATGGCCACTTTCTTTTTAAGTTAATGTATATTTTCCTGAATTCAGTTATGCCACTGGGCATGGACCATTCAATTTGGGTTTGGACAGAACAAAGGCGCCATTGATGCCGCCAAGTTCCTTGGACCCACTAAAATTTTGAGTGAGGCGCGACATGACAACCATTGAACAGATGTCTGAAGATCTAGGAATTGACAAGGAAGATGTGCTGGAATTCCTTTCAGTTTTTGTTGATTATACTGAAAACGAGGATCTTCCAGGATTGAAATTGGCTCTTGAAAACGGGGATGCCTCAACGGTGCGGAAAAGAGCCCATTCAATCAAAGGCGCGGCCTTGAATCTTCAACTTACTGAAATTGCGTCAATTGCTGAAAGAATTGAAAAGACAGCGGCCGTTAACAGTCTTGAAGGTGTTGAAGGCATGTATACGGATATTCAGGAACAAATCAATGCCGTCAGACTGCTTTTACCTTAATTTCAGAATTCTAAGGTGTAAGCATTCGTAACTGTTGGCAACAAATTAAAATGTCCTCTTTTTACGAACTATGGGGGACAAGCGCAGGGCGAAGCCCGGAGCTTTCTCCCGTAGTATAAGGCGACAGCCGCATCTTTTGTCCCGGGGGCTCACATTTG
>JBFXII010000062.1:0-10656 GCA_050176095.1 Desulfomonilaceae bacterium | reverse complement strand
CGCAGCCAAACCTGCTCCCGAGGCGCCAAAGCCGGCCCCGGTAGCTGCAAAACCCGAGGCTAAAGCTCAACCCGCCCCTGAAACTAAAGTAGAAAAAACGCCTGAGATCAAATCTCCGGCGCCAAAAACAGAAATTATTGAAAAACCTGCGCCTGCGGTCGTCTCGGAAGCGCTCGCAGAGGAAGAGGAGGAAGCAATTATGGGTCAGTTGACCAAGGACGATATTCAAGGCCTAAAAGAAATGGTCGGCGCATTTAAGGCTTTCAAGAGCCTAACATCCATGATGGCTGGCTTGGATTCAGTGTTGTCCGGCAAGCCAGCAGCTCAGGCTGTTCCAGCAGCCGCTCCCGCTGCAAAAGCCGAAGCAGCGGTTGTGACGGCTGCGCCACTCAAGAAAAAAGAACTGCCTCCAGCGGATTGGTCACAATATACCGCGTGTGAAGTAACCTTGGAAGGCCTTAAATATGCCGACGAAAAAGGATACAAAACGGCTTTTCACCGGGCCCGAACAATGACGGCCTGTCCCATCGGCAAAGGCGGCACATGCTGCAAGATTTGTAACATGGGACCTTGTCGGGTGCTGCCGCCTAAAGGCAAGGATGAGACACCAGAAGAAAGAAAACTGAGAACAGGCCTCTGTGGAGCCACACCTGAAACTATAGCCGCTCGAAACTTTGCAAGAATGGTAGCCGCTGGGGCCGCTGCCCACTCCGATCACGGCCGACACGTTGCTCACACCTATCTCGAGGCAGCCAAAGGCGAACTCCCCGACTATCAGATCAAAGACGTTCCTAAAGTTTTAGCTCTAGCGATGGATTACGAAATTGAAACCGAGGGACGAGAATTTAAGGACATCGCAATCGAAGTTGGTGAAAAGGCCCTTGCGGAATATGGTCAACAGCATGGCGAGATCATGAATGTAAAGAGGGCCCCACTCAAAAGGCAGGAAATCTGGCGAAAAGAGAATGTTGTTCCTATCGGCATAGACCGAGGCGTGGTCGAAGTCATGCACATGACTCACATGGGCGTTAACCAGGAAATGGAGCATATTATTCGTCTGGCTACCCGATGCGCTTTGGGTGACGGATGGGGTGGCTCGATGATTGCTACAGACCTTTCAGACGCTCTGTACGGAACCCCAGTGCCGATTCTTGGCAAGGTCAATCTTGGCTGCATGAAGGAAGACACTGTCAACATTATCGTTCACGGGCATGAGCCATCGCTATCAGAAATTATCGTTCAGGCCGTTCAGGATCCTGAAATGATAGCCTATGCAAAGAGCAAAGGGGCGACCGGTGGGATCAGTCTTGGTGGCATTTGTTGTACATCAAATGAAATCCTGATGCGTCATGGTATTCCCATCGCTGGAAATTATCTGCAACAGGAGTTGGCGATAATAACTGGCGCACTTGAAACCATGGTTGTAGACGTACAGTGCATTATGCAGGGTGTAGCAGAGTTGGCAAAATGTTTCCATACTCAGATAGTTACAACCAGTCCGATCGCAAAAATGCAGGGAGCCTACAAACACTATGAGTATGACGAAAAATATGGTTTGGAAACTGCCAGAGCAATAGTCAGAGATGCCATCGACAATTTCCCTAACCGTGACAAAAACAAAATCTCTATTCCTACTGAACAACAAGACATGGTTGTTGGATTTAGCCATGAGACCATCAGCTACATGCTGGGCGGCATGTTCCGAGCAAGTTATCGTCCATTGAATGACAACATCATCAATGGCCGAATTCGAGGTCTGGCGGGAATAGTGGGTTGCGGCAATGCCAGAATCAAACAGGATTACTTGCATGTCGAATTGGCTAAAGAGCTGATCAAGAACGATGTCCTTGTGCTTACAACCGGATGTTCGGCTATCGCTTTGGGCAAGGCTGGTCTGTTAACTCCCGAAGCTGCTAGAAAATATGCTGGAGAAGGTCTGGCGGAAGTTTGTGAGACAGTCGGTATTCCTCCTTGCCTACACATGGGCTCTTGCGTTGATAACTCACGAATCTTAGTTGCCGCTACGGCAGTCGTTAAAGATGGTGGACTGGGAGACGATATATCAGATCTTCCCGCCGTCGGAATTGCGCCTGAGTGGATGAGTGAGAAAGCTGTCTCAATCGGTCAATACTTTGTAGCTTCCGGTGTATACGTATTGTTCGGAGGAGGGTTCCCGACCATTAACGAAGACGTGTGCACGAACTATCTATTTAAAGACATAGAGAAAGTCTATGGTGGACGTTGGGATATGGTCGACAAAGACCCGTATGAAATGGCAAGACGTTGCATCGCTCACATAGACGCCAAGAGAAAAGCTCTGGGTATTGATAAAGCTAGAGAGAGAGTCTTGATGGATATGGCCATGAGACGAGAAATAGCCGGATAATTTGTGAGTCTCGGCTGACAACTGGGGGAGGGGTATCCCTCCCCATCAATAGCTCTTAAAAGTCTTAATAGGAGGATATGAAAAGTGTCCAAAATAATATCAGCGAATGTAATAGCCGGCGCTCACAAGGTCTACGAAAAAACACGTAAACGTTACGAGATGGCCGTACAAAAGTATGGAAAGAAACAAGAAATATCGTTTCCAAATACAGGCTACTATCTACCTGTTATATATGGCATTTTAGGTTTTCCGGTGAAAAACCTCGGTGATGCTGGCTTGGTTCTCGACAGAGCTGAGCACCTTATTCCGCCATTAGTAAGAGACAAAACACCGCTACCATACCTTGGACCAGTTTTGGATGCAGGTATGGCTTCTCTGTTTAACTATGAAATCTTCGAAGCGCTTCGTTATTTGGAAGAACCTGATTTCTATCTTCCAGCGGAAGACCCAACAGATGAGAAGCTATGGCTCGGAGCCGCTGATGACATCATTCTAAGAAAAAGAGGCGTCGAGTTCGTTGACGGCACAGCGCCGGGATTTGCTGCAATAGTTGGTTCTGCTCCAACTAAGGAAATAGCTGCCGAGATGGCGTTGGAACTGCAGAAAAAGAACCTTTATGTTTTCATGGCGGCTCAGCACAACGGAACTACTTTCTCACAGCAATTGAGAGAAGCTGGTGTCCAGGTGGGATGGCCAACCCGTCTTGTTCCTTTTGGACCAGACATTTCTTCAGCGATCTTTGCCGTAGGTTTCGCCACAAGGGCGGCCTTGAGCTTTGGAGGCATCCAGCCTGGCGATTTCCGCAAGGTCCTGATCTATAACAAAGACAGGGTTTTCGCCTTTGTTTTGGCTTTGGGCGATGTGTCAGATGAATGGTACGCCGCTGCAGCCGGTGTCATTAATTACGGCTTCCCGACAATCGCTGATACTCCAATTCCCGAGATTTTACCGACAGGCGTTTGTACCTACGAACACGTCGTTTCCAACATTCCTCACAAAGATATCGTTGCCAAGGCGATTGAAGTACGCGGCCTGAAGGTAACAGTAACGGAGGTTCCAGTTCCTGTCGCTTACGGACCTGCTTTTGAAGGTGAACGTATTCGTGGCGAAGACATTTATATGGAAGCTGGCGGTGGAAAGACCATCGGTGTTGAGCTCACAGTCATGAAGGACATGAATGAGATCGAAGATGGTCAGGTCGATTTGGTTGGTCCAGATTTGAAGGATATCAAACCGGGATCCAGAATTCCCCTGGGTATTTATGTGGAAGTCGCTGGACGTAAAATGCAATCCGACTTCGAACCTATTCTGGAAAGACAGATCCACCACCTTATCAATTATGCACAGGGCCTGATGCACATCGGACAAAGAGACATCGCTTGGGTGCGTATTGGCAAGGGAGCGGTCGAAAAAGGTTTTTCACTCAAGCATATCGGTTCTATATTGCATGCCAAGTACCATCAGGACTTCGGTTCAGTCTTGGATAAGGTAAAAGTTACAATTTACACAGAACAGGATAAGTGCGAAGAACTCCTGAAGAAAGCCAAAGAAGCTTATGCCGTGCGCGATGCCAGGGTTCAGGGTATGAAAGACGAGGACGAAAACATTTACTACTCTTGTACATTGTGCCAGAGCTTCGCTCCTACTCACGTGTGTGTGGTTACTCCGGAAAGAACTGGTCTTTGCGGAGCCTACAACTGGCTCGATTGCAAAGCTTCCAATGAAATTAACCCGACTGGTCCCAATCAGCCGATCGAAAAAGGCAAAACCGTAGATGAACGTCTTGGCCAATGGGAGGGCGTTAACGCCTTTGTGAGCCAGGCTTCACGTGGGAAAGTCGCTGAATGTAGCGCTTATTCGATCATGGAATATCCCATGACTTCATGCGGTTGTTTCGAGTGTATCGCAGCGGTCTTGCCGGTCTGTAACGGTATAATGACTGTTGACCGAGACTACAAGGGCATGACTCCGTGCGGTATGAAGTTCACAACCCTCGCTGGTAGCGCAGGCGGTGGAAACGTTACCCCAGGTTTTGTTGGCCATTCCAAACTCTACATTGTTTCCGACAAATTCGTGGCAGCTGAAGGTGGAATCCGAAGGCTGGTTTGGTTACCCAAAGCTCTGAAAGAAATGTTAAAGGACAAAATCAACGCGCAGGGTGAAAAATACGGAATTTCCAATCTTGCTGACAGAATCGCTGATGAAACTGTTGGCGTTACAGAAGACGAAATTTACGCCTTCCTGCAGGAAAAAGAGCATCCAGCTTTGAGTATGGATTCGATAGTTGGGTAGTGACACGTAGTCACATTTCATGTTATATTGTTTATGTCTGCGAGGGAGCGCCTAGCTGGCGTTCCCTCTATAGCTTGTTAAGCAACAATAATCACTTGCAATTTATTTGGGTATAATTGCCTCGAAAAGGAGGTTTTAATCGATGGCGCTTTTGGGAATTCAGATTTTTAAAATGATGCCGAAGAAGAACTGCGGGGAATGCGGCGTTCCCACCTGTCTGGCATTTGCAATGAACTTGGCGGCAGGAAAGGCTGAGCTGGCTCAATGCCCTTATGTTTCTGAGGAAGCTAAAGAAAAATTAGCATCCGCTTCTGCTCCTCCTATCCGAACTGTAGTCATTGGTACCGGAGACTCTGCTGTAAAAGTTGGTGGGGAAACGGTTCTTTTTAGGCACGAAAAAACTTTCAACAACCCTACAGCGCTTGGTTGCCTGATTCTCGCGTCAGAGAGCGAAGAATCAATTAGCGCCAAGCTAAAAGCTTTCGCTGAATTACGTTATGAACGAGTGGGTTTGACACTCAAATCGGAGATAATCGCAGTAAAGGACTCAGGCGATTCAGCCAAATTTGCCGAGGTTGCCAAAAAAGCATCTGATGCAGGAGCGGCCGTCGTATTGATTAGTGACAATCTCGACACCTTGAAAACTGCCCTTGCTGTGATTGGCAAGAATAGACCACTGATTTACGCGGCTACTGAAGCCACACTAGATGCAATGGCTGATTTGGCCAAGGAATTTGATTGTCCGTTAGCCATCAAAGCTGACAAGGCAGGCCAATTAGCAAAGATGAGCGTGAAGCTCACGGAAAAAGGCTTGAAGGATATCGTTCTTGCCACCAACGACAGAACATTGGCGGGACAGCTGAGAGATCAGGTAATGATTAGGAGATTAGCTCTTGAAAATCTTTACCGACCGCTCGGTTTTCCCACTATTGTATTTCCTTGCGAAATGGCCGATAATCTCACAAGTGAAGCGATTGTCGCAGGGACCTTTGTGGCCAAGTATGCTGGCATTGAAATACTTAGCGACATCAAGGGAGAGCTTCTATTCCCATTATTGCTTCAGAGGCTCAACATCTACACCGATCCACAGAGACCTATGACTACTGAACAGGGTATCTATCCCATTAACAATCCTGACAGCAAATCCCCAGTACTAATTACCAGCAACTTCTCACTAACTTATTTTATAGTTTCAGGAGAAATTGAATCAAGCCGTGTGCCATCATGGCTTCTAGTATTAAACACCGATGGTCTTTCCGTATTGACTGCATGGGCAGCAGGGAAATTCGTCGGTGACATAATCGGTCCCTTCGTGAAAAAGTGTGGCATCGAGGAAAAGTCAGAGTTGAAAAAACTCATTATTCCTGGAGCAGCCGCTATAATAAGTGGTGATCTGGAAGAGGAGCTTCCTGACTGGGAAATCGCTATAGGCCCAAGAGAAGGCGCTCACATTCCTGCATACCTCAGACAGAATTTCGCATCTTAGAGTCCTTGGAGCTAATCGCTGACGGAAAAGATTTCTTTTCGTCAGCATTTTCTTCAAGAATATGAAATATATCAATAATTATCTGTTTTATCTTTACGTCAATGTACGTTATTAAAATTGCCATTAAAATAGCGTTCCTTCCGGGAACGGGAGTCAATAGGAGGTATCTGTTCGATGATCAAGGTGGTAGCTGAGAACATCAACATAATGTCCAAGTACACAGGGAACGCCATGCGAGAAAGGGACCCCAAGCCTATTCAAGAGTGGGCTGAAAAGCTCACCGAAAGGGGCGCAGATTTACTGGATTTGAATTTAGGTCCAGCTCGTAAAGGCGGCGCAGAAATGATGCAGTGGCTGGTTAAAACGGTTCAGGAAGTAACAGATCTTCCGTTGTTCCTGGATACCACCAATAATGACGCCGTTGAGGCCGGCTTGCAGGTGTATGTTCCCAAGAAGGGACCCGCTGTTATCAATTCTATCATGGCGACTCCGGAGCGCATGGCTCTGCAGCTCCCATTAGTCAACAAGTATAATTGTGAAATGGTGGGTTTGATGTGGGGACCCCAAGGCATTCCACGTGATGAAAATGAAAGGGCCGTTCTTCTCGACAGCATGATGACCCAGACAGCAGAATTGGGTATAGGCATTGAGAAGATATGGTTTGATCCCATCGTAGTTCCGGTTTCTTCACAACAGCAGGAACTCCAAGGGTGCACCACCTTCATGCAGTGGCTCCCAGATTTGGCTCCAGGATCCCAATCCACATGCGGACTTTCAAACTGTTCCAATGGATCCCCTGATGAATTACGCGACATCTTGAATCAAGTTTATCTTTGCATTCTGAAAAAATGTGGCATAACCTCTGCCATTTTAGACGGGTTTGACGACACCATCGTAAATTTGGCTCATGACAAAATGATGGATCTGGAGAACTTGGTTGGAAGAGTCTTCGATGGAGAAGAAATTGAGCCGTCAGGATTGAGCAAACAAGAACAGGATTATGTTAAGACAGCGAAACTACTGCTAGGCCATTCGCTGTATTCGCACTCCTGGCTAGAACTTTAGGATAAATAACAGTCCAATATTAGGACAGACTGCCTGAAGGCGCCTATGTAAATAAAAGGGAGGAACTTTTCCTCCCTTTATCTTTTGATTTCCAATTCAAACGCTAATAGAAATCCAAACTTCCTATTTAGATGACTTTAAGGAAGGTTGATGATCATTCTGGTGGTCAATAGACTGATCCCTGGAGGTCTTTTCAAAACGCAAGTTTTGCGTAAGCTCTAAGACCCTTTTAACCAGCTGGTCCCATTGAGTGTCTTTTATCGTCTTATAGAAATACCTCGAAGAAGAATCCACCATTGATTCTGTCACAGCCTTGATCCAGAGTAGCGATACCGAAAACTGCTGAATGAGAGATGGATCTTTGGCCCATGAAACCAATTCATCTGAATCCTCGTTATCCAGCCTCCAGCCGACGCCTATTTTCCGCTCTTTTGAAGGCGTCAATGTCATAGCCTCAGAAGTGTCTGCGATCCTGATAGTGCAAAAACCTATAGTAGATTGAAAACGTCGTACGCCTAACAAGATGCGAACCCATTCTGAAAAATAGGAACCTGACCAAATTAGGCCCAAATAAAAAAATATATTTCCTGCCATTTCCTGCATAATACTGGATGGTAATGCATTTTCGATCGCTGGTACTTCAAGAGAAGTAAAGTCAATTAAACTCCAAAAACCCATCACCATGGAGTAGAGACAAAGTGGAACCAAGATAAACGCAATCGGCGTTACAACTGAAAGCGCCACGACAGGCATACTTTCTATCATGGATCCGTGGGTGTATTTTTCCTCGGATTTTGTCATATAGTACGACTTGGATAGTTTACTTCGGTTAGGGCTCAGAAGCCTAAAGGCATTCTGAAATATAGACAAATAAAAAGACGGAGGGAAATTACCACTTAATTGAAAAGTCTCTTTTGACGGCAGAGGCTCAGAAGTTTTTCTACTGACCAAAAGGATACCCATCAGCAAGTTCAACAACAATACCGAAATGAACAAAACATGAATCTGGCTAAATGAATGGGCCTGAAAACTGAAAGCAAATTCTCTTCCAAAAAGCAATTTAAGAAAAGCTGGTAACATTTGCAATGCGAAAAAAAACGCCGCCACAAGTATCCAAAGGAAAATTACTTTCAGGCTGGACCAAAAAATTTTCTTGACCATGAGCTTGGACACAGGGCTGTACGAAAGTCCAAAATCGAGAAACCGAGAGTTCTTTATGGGATGTCCTAATGATTGATGTGTTAGTAGGTCAGCTATTTTTTCAGGGTGTTGCAAAGCTCCAACCCGATACGAGGATATTCTTAAAGTATCAACAAATTCGGAAACCCCACCAAGAAACCACGAAATTCCAAAAAGTACAGCGCTTAGAGATGAAACAAAACTCACAAAATACAAAGACACTTTTAACCAGGAGGACGAAATTTTTTCAACAATGCTCTCTGAGGACTCCAAAGGCAATTGCGCCACAAATATTCCATATATATCGTGAAGTTTAAATCCACCGATTATTGCCAATGTGATTCCCACAATGATCAAAATCAGGGAATGAACGCACGGAGAGTACTTTCCTACACCTAAATGAATCCGGTTGAAGTTTTGATCGTTGAAAGATGACATTTGTCCCTCAGATTTAGTAATAGCTGCAAAAAAGAAGATGACATAAGCTGATAGGAATTCTAATGCATTACTTAACTCTTAATCCTTAATTGTCAAACGTTAAAGATGATAATTAAAACCTCGAGCGATGAAAACATATTCCACAAAATTTTTAATGAATCATCTTGTAAACCTAGTATGCAGGATGCTATCATATTCACTCTACAAGGCATAATTCTGTTTTTTTAAATTACCGCTATCATTTTCTTGGATGACAACTCTTTGAAGGAGACTACCTTGAGATTTGGCTATTGGCTTGCTATTGTCTACGTTGCTCTTGTTATGAGTCTGTTTCTTCCACCCATTCACGCCCAAGAGACGAAAAATGGGACTAGAGTGGCTACCGAAAAAGAATCCCAACAGCTTGTAGGGTTTTGGGAAATTTTTCAGACCAAAGAACCTGGCAAACCTTACTTGCAGTCTTATAAGGGGAGGCCCTTTGTTAGCAGAGGAACCAATGCTTTTACCCTATTTCTTGAGTACAAAAGTGATGGGAGGTTTCGCCGAATTTCCAGGATAGGCGAGTCTGAGAATGTGGAAGAGGGTATATGGCGCCTAGATGGACATGAGTTACGTCATAAGAGGAACGGTTCGTCAGTTGAAGAAGTGATGTATTTAAGATTTGACAACAAGGATCAATACACATCGATGGAGGTCTTTGAGGAAACAGGTGATCCAGGGCTTTTTGCAAAATTCAGAAGATCTCAAATGTGAATAATTCAATTCTTTGACCTCAGTCGTCATGAATCGTTAAAATGCGTCGCGTTATTTCCTATCAAGAGTAAATCGGATTAGATTTTTCCTGTGTTTATTTCATTCTATGGTGTACCAAGAGGACAAATTTTACGACGTGTCAGATATTTTTACACTTTTCTGATTGCGAATTTCTGGGACTTGTCGAGAAGTTTCTAAAGTGGGGGATCTGATCAAGCAATTGTTGACGGCAATATTTTGGCATGAGCATTGCTACGTGATTGTTGATGCGTGGCAGGGGTGAGGCTCATGGATAAAATTTTTACAATCCTCATTGCCGACAGGAATAGGAACGTTAGAGAATTTCTAAGAAGAGAATTTTCTGAACTTGGGTTCATAATTGAATTGGCAAAGGATGGAATTGAACTAATCGAATTGATAAGTTTTGAGCCTCCTCCTGATCTATTGATATGTGATCTGGAGATGCCGTTTTTCAATGGCTTGGAGACATTAGATCAACTCCAAGAGCTAAGGCCTGATTTACCTATTGTAATCTACACATTTCTACCGGAAGATACATTCGAAATAGAATCCCACAAAGTCAGCGCTTTTCTTGAAAAGACAGGGAATGATGTGGAGAAATTGAAACAAGCAGTCGTAAAGGCCCTCAAAGAAGCCTATCCAGATCCAAAACCGTCGTCCTTATTTGATTTAGGCTCCGCAAAAATTGCGGAGCCTGGTTAAATAGACTGCTACTTTGCGGCTTTTAGGGAGTATTTGCCAAAGATTGTGTCATAGAATGACTTTTCGGAAACAGTTCCCCACGGGCCTATACGATCCCTAAACTTCTTGAATGCTTCATTCACTTTTTTTGACATCGGGTCTTTTGCCGCTTCCTCTTCTAGAACCTCATCAGATAATTTCTTCAGTTGTTGAAGCATTTCAGGTGGAAACTCCTTGAGGTCCACATTGTGTTTATTGATCAATTCTTCTAACGCTTGTCCGTTCTGGGCTTCAAATTGACAAAGGCTCCACAAATTTGTTTCCATAGCTACTGCATCTAAAATTATCTTTAAAT
>JBFXII010000061.1:0-10955 GCA_050176095.1 Desulfomonilaceae bacterium | reverse complement strand
AGTAACCTTTGGTTTTGTCTTACAGAATAGATCGTAATTACAAAACGGTAATTCATAATTGTGAGAGAGATGTCATATTTGCCGATCATAGGGTTCAACTGCATAAAGGAACGCGAAGCCCCACAGGAGTAGGCTTGATCTCTGACGCGCATGATGGTCTGTCTGCTGAAATTACCTCTACATCGCCCGCCAGGTCGAAAGGCTCCATATTCAGAGGCCGCGCAAAACATCCGCCGTAAGATCGGTACCCATTCGCCGATGGCATGGGTGCACATTAATACGCTCGGCGAATACGATTTCTCCGACGAAAAGCTCAAGGATTCCCTCGGAATCCTCCCCCTAAAATCAGCAGCCTGAAACACCACCAAATTCGGGAGACGCCAAGACGCCGAAAAATCCATCACATCAACTCAATACAAAATCCCTATGGGGACTAGCGGGGGCACCCTAAAGAGGTAAACCGTTAAAAAAGTCTCACGTGTGAGTTAAAATAGGTGCCTGTGTGGCACCTATTTTGGGTCAGCGGATGTGTGGTCACAGTTTATTGACGAAATCTATCAATTTCCCGAGAACATCTAAGAGGAGTTGTAGGGTCACCACCGTAATGAAGAAATAGGAAATAACTTTGTTTTTTAAAATGTGGCGTTTGAAAAACGGTATTAAGATCGTCATTAAGTCCTCCTTTTTTGTTGTTATGTTTTGTCCGAGCCTTTCATTCTTCTATGGCAACTTAATGTTGAGCTAACAGAAACGGCTATTTAGAGCCCAAATCGGCAATTTGGGGCTTCAAGGGGCTTCCGAAGGGGTGTCGTTTTCCTATATTTGGTCTGGATTTTTTCAAATTTATTGCTTTAATATTAGAACGATAGATATGAATATAAAAAAATATGACAGTAGCTTTGACGGCAGCCTTCGACACACCGAAAATGGCGTTAGCGCCAAGGTTTTCCTTGTTTTCAAGCGTGAAAAATGCCTTTTTAGGTACTTCTATAGGGCCCTTATGAAGAGTAAAGTTGCATCCATAACCAACTTGCCTATAACGTAAGAGCCAGAAGAGTTCCCCGTATCCTGAACTACCATCACCAAAGTTCCAGGTTGAGGAGACTATAGAACTGTCCATGATTTTCACGCTCATCTTCCCACTCGTCGATCTGTTGTAACCATCTGTGACTTTGGTCCCGGATGTGTAGGTCGGTCACTTAGTAAAGGATAGGGAGTGATTGCCTGGTCGAGTTTGCCTTTTTGAGATTCATCCACGAAACCGTAATCCCATTCAGACCAAATCAACTTGCCTATAACGTAAGAGCACAAAAGGATGCGTCGTATCCTGCACTACCATCGCCAAAGTTCTAGGTAGAGATGGCTGCGATAGAACCGCCCATGGTTTTCACGCTCATCTTCCGACTCGTCGATCTGTTGGAATCTCTCGGCCATAGCTATCGGTTACTTTGGTACCGTCTGTATAGGTTGGTCACTTAGTGAAGGATAGGGAGTGATTGCCTTTTTGAGATTCATCCACGAAACTGCAATCCCATTCAGACCATAACGTCATAGTAGGAGAGAAGGCCTTTATCACTTGCATGACAGTAATCAAACTCCCAGATAGATGAGGCTATAGAACTGTCCATAAATTCCACGCTCATATCCCACCCCCAGCCCCCAAAAAACGTATCCCTCATACGGAAAATGCCATTCCAGAAAGGTACAACCCTAACCTGACGTCAGGTTTTCGCCTTAATTCTGTCAGAATAGAATTGTGTTTTTAATTTATTGACACTTTAGTGGCGAAGCCTTAGACTCAACCTGACACTATAGATGCAGGAGGAGGTATGCGGGGACATAGGATTGGTTACATTCGAGTGAGTAGCTATGATCAGAATCCAGATCGACAACTGGAGGACGTATCAACAGACAAGGTCTTTATCGATAAAGTGTCAGGGAAAGACGTTCACCGTCCTAAACTTGAGGAGCTATTATCTTTTGTCCGGGAAGGTGACACCGTCGTGGTGCACAGCATGGATCGCCTCGCTCGCAACCTGGATGACTTACGTCGATTGGTCCAGAATCTGACCCAACGTGGAATTCGTATCGAATTCGTGAAAGAACACCTGGCGTTTACTGGCAATGATTCGCCAATGGCAAATCTGATGTTATCAGTGATGGGGGCCTTTGCCGAATTTGAGCGGGCGCTTATTCGCGAAAGACAGCGAGAAGGGATAGCGCTGGCAAAACAGCGAGGGGCTTACAAAGGGCGTAAAAAGGTGTTAACTCCTCAGCAATCAGAACTGATGAAGCAACGAGCAGCTGCAGGCGAGCCAAAAGCCAAACTAGCCCGTGAGTTTGGGATTAGTCGTGAAACAGTTTACCAATATCTTAAAGGTAACTAGCCTATATATAGGTGACTTCCGCGTGCCTCGTTAGCGTCGATGAAAGACTGATCCGCAACCGGACGCCCAGGGCGCTGGTATCAAAACAAAGAAGGCCGATCCAGGATATGGACCGGCCTTCTTTGTTTATTGCTTAGCGTGCTTTTCCTCATTTGATTTAGACCAGGACGGTGGAGCCTCTGGCCGCAACTCACATTCAGTGCAACAGGAGTGGCCGTGCTCAGTTATTTTTTCGCCACAATCAGCACAAAGACATTTCCATTCATCAGTTGTTGTTTCCATGTTGATCTCCTTGTGAGATACAAGCCCCTGACTCCCGAGGCGCGGACCTTCAAGGTATCTCCCTTGAATTACAGATATTATACAAAATTATATAATATAATGCAATATCAAATTATATAAAGTTATATAATTTGATATTGGACAGCCTTTGTTTTTTCTTTGGCGTAAAAACAAAAAAACAGCGACCCGTAGGATATACTTCAGGAAACGGACAAAATAGCACGCTAAACAAGAAGAGAGAAAGGGGGGTAGCCTTCGGTGAAACTACGAAGCTCATTCTTTGTGGAAGGCACAAAAAAACCGGCTGGAAAGCCGGTTTTGCATACACGATAGTTAACGGGGTAATCAGAAGAGCTTTGTGAGTATCTTAATCGTGTCGTTTAAGATACCGGACTGTAACAGTGTTGCAGCTATCACTATTATTATCCAACGTTTACCATTCACGTTAAGGCTAATCCTTGGAGATAATATATGGACCTTCCATATATCGGTTCTTCTAGTTTGCATCACGGTCATGAGCTATTACCTCATAGGTTTTGTAAACGGTTCGTTCCACGATTTGGTAAACGTCACGTCTACGGTTTGTGATTGACATTGAAACCTAGAGGAAGTAATCAGTACCCACACAACACAATGTGATATTGGACTTCTTCTAGAAGAAGACCAAATGCCGCGCCTTGCCAGAGGTGCGGCATTTTTTTTGGTCTTTTCCAATGGCACTGGCAAAATATCACAACATATAGAGAGCATCAACAATAAATCGACCAAGATGTAGTGTTTTTACAAAACATCCTGTTTTCAACAAGATCAGTGAAACTTCCACGAAATTGACCTACATTATCTTTGCAGGGGGTATCTTTTTCAATCAACCGTTGTACTGCCAACTGAGCGAAAAAATGGCCTTGGCGTGCTATTTTTTCTATTTTCTGGAGCGCCCCCCCTCTACCTTTAGCCAGAATCCCACCTATTTTCAGCGGTAAGATTAAAAATAACCGGCTTATTCGGAGCAAACATTTTCCATCCTGATTTTGTTCTTTTAGGTCTAGGGCGGCAAGGGGGCCGTTGGTCCGGTCCGTAATTGGCTTTTGTACAAATGAAAATTAACAGTTGCAACAACGAGATGATAACAGGTTGCACGGCTATGTTATGCTGGCGGATTTCGCCCATAATTTCATCAGGGGAAAGTTTCAAAGAAATGGCCTGCAATTGCTCTGCTGTATCAAGCAACAAATAAAGTGTAGGCGGCTGGTCGCTTCCTGAATAGTCAAGAAAGGCGAAACACCCATATATTTCAAGGCGTGGGGGCGCGTCGATATACAAGCACCATTCAGGCAGATTCACAATTTCTGTCACCGAAAATGATGGCTGTTCGGCCATAATGGCATCAACCAACGCAGGATCAAAACGATAAATCCCTTGTCCTAATCTCCATGCAGCCAGCGCAGCGATCTCAATCGTCTCTTGGCTTAGCGTACGATTTTTTCCGTTTTCTGAATCGAATGCATGCGCAACGTCCTGGGGGCAATAACACCAATCCGGCCAAGATAAAAAATTCTTCCCTCGCTGCAGCCGATAGTTTTCGTAGGCCTCCCATGCATGAGGAAATTTTTCATTTACCTTTCGCAACAGTTTCGATGGCCGGGAAATTTTTCGGGAACGGTTAGGGTGGTTGGCCATTTTCTAATCCAAAAAAAGAAAAAGGAAAATCAGGTAGCGGGGCTTGAAGTCCAGCGGTACGAAAACGTACGCTAAGCTCGATCACCCGCAATAAATAATAGAAGGTGCCTCTTCGGCATCATCCGCATCAATAGGAGGCCCATCCTTCCACGCAATCATTTGAGTGGACAGGATATATTCCATAAGTTCAAGGGCGTCCTCTTTTGAGATATTCAACTCTATGGCTTCGGTTTCTGTGCCTCTGTCAACGTCGAAAACTAGCGATATGTCTCTATATCCAGGCGCGTTGCTATACGATTTCAATTTATCAATTAGAATTCTGCCGTCTGTAAGAGTCATCCCAAAACCTCTCTAATTGGTATCAGATTTCGACCTGGCCGCAGCTCCGGATCTCAATTTTTGATACCAGTTTTTTGGGGGATCAAGCCAGCGCCGCGCTGATCCGCTACCGGACGCCCTGGGCGCTGGTATCATTCACCTGATTTCACGAATGGTAACTCAAGCTGTCGCCAACTTTTCTTTTGTCCTCGCCGCGTTTCCCCATCAAAACTCACGCATCTATTTGTTGATATATGCGGCAATAATTGGTCAAAAATTCTCGCCCTTTCTGCCTCTGTGGCCGGTTCGGCCTCTATGGGTTGGTTGTAACCGTGTTTTTCTTCCATCACATGAGCCCTTGTTCTTCAAAATGCTTGCGAAGCAAGTTCTCGATAAAAACAGACTGATTCCCACCATTATTTGCTTGAAGTACCTCCGCAACGTCGAGCGATAACCGGATTGATGTGGTGAATTTTTCCGGCCCTTTTGGTTTTCCTTTTTTCTTTATGGAAGTCTTCTGTTTTTCAGTAGCCCCGCCTGCAAGAAAAGAATCTACATCAGGTTTTCCTCTCATATCGCTATAACCTCTTTATAAAACGATTCAATCTCAGCAATCGCCGCTCGATCTTTTTTGTATTCAGAAACAGTCGATCCTTCTCCAACTGCCCGCCGAAATGCCACGCGCTCACATATTTTGGTTTGAAATCTGTCGAGATTTTCTTTTTCTAAAAATTCAATCATTTCAGGTGTGTCTTTCGTTCTTTGGTCTATGCGACTCAAAAGGACTTGAACCTTTAATGTAGGGTTAAAATCTTTGGCCAAATCCACGATGGTTAAAAGGTCTGTCATTGCCGCCGCATCGAAATTTGAAGCACCAAGCGGAACAATTGCGCATTGTGCTAAAAGCAAAGAGGACCGCAAACCAACCGAATCGCGCCCGCCAGCATCCACCACAACATTATCAAACCCTTCGGCCAGCTGTTGACC
This sequence comes from Desulfomonilaceae bacterium, assembly GCA_050176095.1. Taxonomy (GTDB): domain Bacteria; phylum Desulfobacterota; class Desulfomonilia; order Desulfomonilales; family Desulfomonilaceae; genus CAITZA01. The sequence continues at coordinate 5,304 of JBFXII010000061.1, read as the reverse complement.
TTCCGATAAAATAGCCTTCCCCACCAAACAAACTGTTGTGGGACCAGGCCCGAGGTCTGGATTGTCTCTGCGCCATACGGCCCAACTTGCGGCGCTCTGTTGGGGGTCGCCATCAATAAGCAAAGTTTTTCCTTCGCTTGCCAGTTTGGTTGCAAGGTGTACGGCAATGGTTGTTTTGCCGACACCACCTTTAGTATTGACCACAGCATAAATCATCGCTCATGCCCCCTTTATAAATATAATGAAATATAATATTGCTTATAGTTATATAATATTATATTATTCGCAATAAAAAAGTATCACTATCCGAAAAAACCGAGTAATGCCAGAGGGGGAAAACTTATGACCGACGACGAAAAGTTAGAATATGAATTGGCCCTTCAAATTGGTAAAGCTCGTTTCGGTTCTCCGTGTGAACATGCGGAGGCTGAGAAGGGATTTTGCCTAAACTGCCTGAGAAGGGTTGTTAATGTGAATGATAGTGGACTTATCAGGAATCGAGGCAAGAGTGATGAATAACAAACGACCTGTACCAATCAGACTACCCAAAAAGAGCGGTGGCTATATTCAGGTTTTATCGCACAGCATAGCGGCGGTCGAGCCTATCAACGCGACTGAATGTACCATATACACATCAGGGGGCAGTTTTCAGATAGCCTTATCTGAGCAGGTTATTTTACAGGCGCTGACCCCGTTCAAATAAGGGGTTTCCCCGAAAAAGCTGGTATCAAATCACGCGCCGGCAGCTGGTCCGGGACGGTCAAAACGGTATCGAAAAAACTCGCTGCAGCTCGACCAGGGCAAGAATTTTGATACCAAAAAAACAACGCGCGGAAGTATGCCGCGCGGATCGCCTATGGTTGTTTTTTTTGCGCAAAATTCACATTAGACAAAATGTTTCATTTTGTGTGCCGGGTCATGGTCGATTTGCGACAGCAATTCGCGGACTCCTGACCGGGGGCAAGGGCTCAAAACGCAGAACCTTCGGGATTTCATGTTGGCTGCAGAATCTGACTGCCTTTTGCTTGTAGGTTCGGTAATCCCGAAGAATAGCGACGCCTTGACCGCCCACCCTTGCTTCCAACCCCTCCAAGGTTTCGAAAAAAATGACTTCCTGCCTGGCAAGCGCCGCGTCCACATGGGCATCGCGGTTGAATAACCGGAAACTCCCGGAAGCCGACAGGATGCGGCGGCCTATTTCGTAGCTGGCAAAACTTTCGAGACGGTCGAGCACATCGGAAGATGCGGCGTGGGAATGCTCTTCGTTGAGCCTGGTGATCGAGGGCTTGCCGCCCAGGGCGCGGTGTCCGCGAACGTAGTTCCGGTAATGGACGTAGTCGGGTAGATCGCGGCGTAGGGACTCGAAAAGCCACGGGGTATGCTGCTTGTAGAAGTCTCGCATGTCGTCGCGGAATCCCCGTTCGAGCTTCCCGTTGGTTTGGGGATGGTATACCGCCGTATGAATCAACCGGATGCCGGCCCTGTCGCAGAACGCGGAAAGAAGGTTTCCTTTGAAGCCGGAACCATTATCAAAGATGATCGCCTTCGGAATAACTTGCCACTGGCGCATGGCGGTGATAATCGCGTGGATCGTGGTGCGGACGTCCGGCGTGAGCAAGAGATCGCAAAACACATAGCCGCGCGAATAGTCGTCCATAAGCGCCAGGTGATAGGCCGTCTGGCCAGTATCGGAGAGCGTGATTTTCTCCATGAAATCCCCATGCCAAAGGCTGTGGGGATGGTGTCGCTCATAAAACCGCCATGCCGGGGTGGATGGCGCGGGTGTGAAGAAATTGGCTGTTGCCTCAAGCCATTTTCTTTTGTGGCGCTTGAAGGTGGACGGGCTGACATAGATTCCCTTGCTGTTCCATAAATCCCACGCCAGACGATCCGGGCCGAGATAGAATTTTTCGTGGATGAGATTTCGCACCTCCCTTTCGGCACGAAGAGGGAGGTGCCGCACTGGATCAAGCGGCCGCAGGCGTTTGGTAAGTCGAGCCAGGTGATGACGCTTCCTGATCCGCTGGATCGTGCGAGGACTTGGAGCTTTGGGGCCGAGCCGCTTCGCAATTCGATAAGAACTAAAGGAGGGACGAAGCTGGCAAAGAGAAATCGTATCTTCCTCTAAGGCTTCGCTCACGTGGTTGTGTGGCCGCCGGGGACCGCGCGGTTGGTCTTTCACAGCCTCGCGGATAGCCTCAATTGCGCGGCTTCGAAACTTATACAAACTGCTGCGATCAATCCCATAATCCACGGACACTTGCGCGGCGGGTTCGCCGCGAAGCAAAGCCAACACGGCCTGGACGCGATGGGCTGACGACGATGAGGAAGCGGCGGGCTGAGTCATGGAATTTTCCTCCTCATTCTGGAGGGTGTCTTGAGCCGGTCGCCCTTATTGCGCAAACGTTCCTTTGCGCAATAAAAGGAGGGCTGCGGAGAACAAAGGCGTTGCGTGTTGCATAAATGTATTGCATATAAAAGATAATCAGCAATAGGTTTGTGCAACAGGAGAACAGCTATGTTCATTGGATATGCACGGGTTTCAACCCAGGATCAGGAGACAGCGGCACAGATAGCCGCCCTTGAACAGGCGGGATGTGAGCGCATCTTTCAGGAGAAAGCGTCCGGTGGAAGATGGGACCGGCCCGAACTGCACCGTCTTATGGAACATCTTCGCAAAGGGGATGTCCTGGTCGTCTGGAAGCTGGATCGTTTATCTCGATCCCTGAAAGATGTGTTGGCGTTGATGGAGAAGATCAGCCAGGCTGGCGCGGGCTTCCAGAGCCTGACAGAAGCCATCGACACAACAACGCCAGCAGGCCGGATGATGATGCAGATCGTGGCGACCTTTGCAGAATTTGAGCGGGCCATGCTCCGTGAACGGACCCGCAACGGTTTGGACGCCGCAAGAGCACAGGGGCGTATTGGCGGCAGACGCCCAAAACTCAATACACACCAACAACAGGAGATTATCAGTTTGGTTCAATCTGGCCAAAAGACCGCAGCGGATGCGGCCAGGTTATTCAACGTCCATCCCGCGACAGTGTCCCGCCTCCTGCAACGTGGTTTACATTGATCCGTTACTTGAAGATGAACGACGAAAAGTGAAAAACGTGACCTTTTTAACCTGCCTACTTGCTTGTATCTTAAATATCTGTTTTTCCAATGCTGTTTTTGCAACGCCCCTCGACTCCTCCCTTGTTCCAGCGCAAGATCAAATAAGGAACTGGCTTCCATCCGTTCCCGGGTTAGAGGTGAGCAACATCACGCCTGTAAGATTGATTGGGGGAGAAGATGCCTTTTTGTGCTCGGCCATGTTTCCTGACGAAGGACGTAACTCGATGTTTGGCGCAGTCGTCGTGAGACCGAAAATTAAGAAGGCTGTGAGGATTAATGAAATCGGTTACGAATTTCAGGTAGTCGATATTGATAGAGATGGCATCAGTGAGGTGCTCACCGAAGTGACGGGATCTGGGCAAGGTACCATGATAGGCTATAAGTACATTCTCCATCTCTCTGGAGATGAAGTAGTTGTTCTTCGAAAGCAGCAAATAAATGACAATTCCGGTTGTTGTGAAATTGCAGGGTGTCGAGACGTTTGCAAATCTACGACTGTAGAATGGCTGTTAATGGATGATTCCAGAGAGAGTTCATACTTGCGTGAAAAGGTGATTCAAAAAGTCGGCAAAAAGACAATTGACACTACACGAATGCTGTTGCTTTCCAATGACCAATTCATGGAAGTCAAGCCAAGAGAAAAAAGTGGTCAGCAATAGCATCAACGCGGATGATGCGTACCATTTGACCGGTTCGAGGCGTCCGCGAATTGCTGTCGCAAATCCGCTGTGACCCGGCACACAAAATGTTTCATTTTGTCTAATGTAGGGAAATCCTCTCCAACGGAACCCTCGTTTTTACGGGATTCTCTGAATCCATCCAACCCTAAACATTAGACAAAACGATGCCCGATCGAAAACACCTCGTTTCTGCCGAAATTGACCGCCTCATTGCCGCCACCAAGGGGAGCCGGAACGAGGCCCGCGACCGGTGCTTGCTCCTGCTCATGTTCCGTCACGGTCTGCGTGTGTCCGAGGCCTGCGGGTTGAAATTGTCGCAGGTGGATATTGAAAGCCGCGTCCTGCATGTGGCGCGACTCAAGAAAGGCCTTTCGACGACGCACCCGTTGCGCGTGGATGAGATACGGGCCATTAAGGCTTGGCTGGGCGATAGGAAAAAGAAAGCACCGGATACGGATGCTTTCTTTGTGAGTGAGCGGAGGACTATGTTAAGCCGCAAGACGGCGTGGCTGGCGATCCGCGACTATGGGGAGAAAGCGGGGTTGTTAGTGGCGGCACACCCTCACATGCTGCGCCATGCCTGCGGGTTCGCCCTTGCCGATCAGGGAGCCGATACCCGCCTGATTCAAGACTATCTTGGTCATCGTAACATCCAGCACACTGTGATATACACAGCTACAAATCCAGCAAGATTTGAAAAGTTGTGGAGATAAAGGGCTACAACGCCAACTCCCCCACCCCCAGAAGCTCTACAGTACAGAGGTTTTGCCTAGTCAAACGGCAAGAACGTGGTATACCTAACAAGCTATAATCATTTGCCTTTATGACAATAACTCTCAAAAGATGGTTATTGAAAAAGAAACATCGGCACCGAGCAACATACTGATATTATAGAACTTACCGGACATTGACTCTAGCTGGACAAATATACGGAAAATTGGCTTAATAAATTTTTTAAGCATCAGAAGTAAACAAAGGAAATTTAAACATGACAAATACTAATTACGACCATCTGACCTTGAAAATACCTAAAGAATCAGATGACTATATAGAATGTTCTGATTTTGTTGTTGCCTCTGTAGAGGCAATTATAAAAAAGGCAATGGATGAAGAACGTAACAAAATTATTATTAATACAAACCTTCGTCTTGGCATCCCAATGGAAAATGTAAACAAAATTGCAGGTCCATTTGTTGAAGCTTGGGCGCATGAAGTATTTTCTGATGTTTTAGAAGACAAAGATAATGAATTTCATTTAATTAATGTTGAAGCAGGAGAAAGGCTAAATATGGCCGATATAATTCTCCAATTTAAAAGAAGAAGAAAGAATCAATCTTCAGTTACAGGAAATGTAGATGTTAAAGCTACGAGTAATGATATAAAAAATAGTGGCAAATCTCCTAATATAACTTCTTTCGCCAGAATTAGAACTGCTTACATAAAAGACCCTGACTATCTTTTTATAATATTGTCAATAAAACACAAAGTGTATAGCGAAGATCGGAAG
>JBFXII010000060.1:0-10968 GCA_050176095.1 Desulfomonilaceae bacterium | reverse complement strand
AGCCATAGCCAAAAAGAGGATTTTGAGGTAATTTCGGAAGAGATTCGGCATATAGACACTATAGTTGGAAATTTTCTCGAGTTCTCAAGACCTCCGAAACTTAAGATGCAAAAAGTCAGTCCATCAAACGCTGTAGATATGGCAGTTCAGTTGTTGAGACATAGATTGGAATCCTATGATGTAAAGGTCAGGATCGAACGAAAAAATCGGCTGCCTGAAATTTCCGCAGACCCCGATCAACTCAAGGAAGTCTTTGTCAATCTTATGGTCAATGCCTGCGACGCAATGGTTAACGGAGGAGTAATAGTTATCCATGAAGAACCACCATCTAAAACCAGTCACCCGAAAAACATCGTGATAAAAGTTAGCGATAATGGTCCCGGTGTTCCCAACTCTATCAGGGAAAAGCTTTTCCAACCATTTTTCAGTACCAAAGAGGAAGGTACTGGATTAGGCTTAAGCATCGCTACACGAATTGTGAATGAGCATGGAGGTAAGCTTGGCCTTGAGTCCAAAGAAGGTCAAGGCGCTACTTTCATCATAACTTTGCCTATAACTGGAGCATAATCTTGGGGAATATACTCATAGTAGATGATGATGCGCAATTACGTCATAGCTTTGAGAAACTTCTGTTGGCTGAAGGTCATGAAGTAAAGACATGTCCGACTGGCGAGGCTGGCCTTGAATTATTCAAAAAGCATCTCCCGGACCTCGTGATCATGGATGTCAGACTCCCGGGGATGGATGGTTTGGAAACTTTCAAGGCAATGCACCAAATCCAACCAAAAGCTCCTGTAATTGTCATGACCGCTTATGGCAATACCGACACAGCGATCGAAGCCACAAAAATGGGCGCTTACGATTACGTGCTCAAGCCTTTTGATATCCCTGAAATGCTTATAACAATCGACAAGGCTCTCGAGGCAGGTAAGTTCATGCGCTCAAGAGTCGAAATGGACTCTCTTCCAGAAAAAGATTCAACCCAGGCAATCTTTGGCAGAAGCAGGTCCATGCAGGAGGTTTTTAAACAGATAGGTCGAGTGGCTTCAACAGGAGCCACCATATTGATTCGCGGTGAGTCGGGCACTGGAAAAGAACTGGTGGCAAGAGCCATTTATCAGCACAGTGTTAGATCGGACAAACCTTTTCTGGTAATCAACTGCGTCGCCATACCTGAAACACTTTTGGAAAGTGAACTATTCGGTTATGAAAAGGGCGCTTTCACAGGCGCAGTCAATCGCAGAATGGGAAAAATAGAACAAGCCAACGGCGGAACCGTTTTCCTGGACGAAATTGGAGACATGCCATTCAGTATCCAAGCAAAGATACTTAGATTACTTCAGGAAAAGAGTATTGAACGACTGGGTGGGAGATCACCCATACCGGTGGATGTAAGGGTCCTCGCTGCCACTAATAGGGATTTAGAAGCAGCCCTGGCTGAGGGACGTTTTCGGGAAGATTTGTATTACAGGTTGAAAGTCGTGACACTTCAGTTACCACCTTTGCGCGAACGCAAAGGAGACATTCCTATGTTGGCTAACTATTTTCTAGGAAGATACTCCCGCGAGATGGCCATTAACAGCCCTGGGATTACCGAGGAAGCCATCAATATCATGGAAAGTTATTCTTGGCCTGGGAACGTAAGGGAACTGGCCAACACTATACAGAAAGCCTTGATATTCAGCCGTGGAGCCCCGATTAGCGGAGAAGAAATATCTCAGGCTATCAAAGTTGAAACGACGGACACTGATTTTGCCAAAGGGTCCGAGGATGAGGCAATTCGCCAATGGATTCGACGGGCTTTGGTAAGCGGCGGCGGCGAAAAAATCTTTGGCGAAATAATAGATTATTTTGCAAGAATGCTCATGACCGAAGCTCTCACTCTTACTGCTGGAAATAGGTCCCAGGCAGCCAAGCTCCTTGGGTTGTCACGTCCCACACTGCTGGCTAAAATCGAAAAATACGGTATAAAAATTGAGACTGCTGTTAAAGATTGACACGCATGGTTATTGATAAAAAACATGGAAAGAATTTAACTATCATTATGATAGAGCCGCTTGTTGTAATTTGTTTCCGTCTGGCTACTTGTAGCTATTAAAAAAATCATCAGCTTCATTGGTTTTGTTGAATGGTCCATGAAATCAGTTGGATGTTGATTAAGATGATTGTTCCATAGATCAGATGACTAACCTAGCTACTCCAATTCTGTTGCCATCTTCTGAAGATCAACTGTTCCCTGAATGCGGGAACGAGTTGAGACAACTCATTTGGAGTAAAGGTTCATTAAAGGAATATGCTTCAGGGCAAGTGATCATTGGTCCAGGTGACTCCGGGGAAGTTATTCGCTTCTTGGTCTCTGGCAGGGCCAACGTATTGTTTCATGAGACCGATGGCCTTGATATACCGGTAGAGACTATATATCCAGGAGATATTATAGGAGAAGTCAGCTATCTGACCGGTAGACCATCTCCCCACAATTCTGAAGTCATAGCAAGAGACCCCAGCAGGGTGCTCGAAATCCCCTCTCAGGCCTTCGAGGAAATCCTCAAATTCCATCCCGAATTTTCTCTCAGCATTTTGAGAAACATGGCCCGAAAGGTTATTCGCCTCGACCAGAGTGTTTACAAGAACACTCGGAAGAAGCGAGCCCTTCAAAACCTGATCAGCCAGCAGGACCATTTGTTTCCGGATTATTTCGTGAGCGAGACTGTCCGACGTAAAGTGGGGCGCAAACTAGAGGAACTGGCTAACTCACCTTGGCCAATACTCATAACCGGTGAAACCGGTGTGGGTAAGGAATTTATGGCTCACGCAATTTACAAGATGTGCTCACATCATAAGAGGGTATTCCTTTTCCTGGACCTTCTACGGCCTCTAGCTGAAACGGAACATGCTGCGGATTACTGTGAGCTTCCCGCCCAAGCGCCTGACCTGACCGAACATCAGATGAAACTATTCCTGGGATTTGAAAAAAGGACTGATTCTGGGGTTCGAGTCGAAAACCCCGGATACTTGGAACTTACTGAAGAAGGAACCCTGCTTGTCAGGGGTATCGAGCAACTTACCCCTGTAATGCAAAAACACCTCTTACACACACTAAAAACCTCCAAGTTCAGGAAATTGGGATCCTCCACATACCAAAACTGTGACACTCGCTTGATAGGCACCACCAACCTGGACGCATCGGAAATTTCTCCTGACAAACATCCCCTGCTCCATTGGTTGATGTCACACTCGATTGATGTACCGCCACTGAGAAAGCGGCGAAAAGAAATTCCGGCTCTAGTTCAATATTATGTTGACAAATACTGCCAAGAACTCCACAAGGACGTAACAAAACTTCCTAAAGAAACCATCAAGACTCTGGTGAGTTACTCTTGGCCCGGGAATGACAGAGAACTGGCCACTACCCTCAAAAGAGCCGTAATACTCGCTGAAGATGGTGTAATAAAACCGCAAGACATTTATTTTGATCTGAGACGCATAGAGGGCGATGGAAAAATCAACCTGATGAGATTTCCATCAATTCGAGGGGCCATGAAAAGCCCTCTTTTCCCTGCAATTTTTCAAAGCGCCGCCACACCTTTTTTCTTCATTCTTTTGGTCATGCTTTTTTTGGGCCCCGTAGATCCAATCAACAACTTAGGAGGTCTATTCAGTTGGGCGGTAGGTTGGCCCACAATGATCTTTGGAGCCTTCTTCTGGGCAAGGTTCTGGTGTTCGATATGCCCGATGGGAAGCGTTAGCCACCTGGCAAAAAAAATTATATCTCTTGACAGACCCTTTCCACCTTTCCTCAAACAAAAAAGTGATTGGATAATCTTTATTTCGGCCATCTTCATAATATGGCTCGAAACAGCTACAGATATTAGAAGCTCTCCTTTTAATACCGGTTTGTTATTACTAACTATTTTTGGCCTGGCTATAGTCTTTTCCGTCATTTTTGAACGTCAGTCCTGGTGTAGGTATTTGTGCCCTCTTGGCGGAATGATGGGTGTTTTTGCCAAAGTCTCACCTTTCGAATTGAGAGCTGACCGAAACGTATGTGCATCGCAATGTGTTTCGAATGAGTGCTTCGTTGGAGCCAGGGGCCGGGACGGATGCCCGTTCGGACAGATGGTCCCATCATTACATAGTAACCGATTCTGCAAAATGTGCGGAAACTGCGTCAAAAATTGTCCCCATGGCGCCATTAATCTTAATTTGAGGGTTCCTGGTCGAGAAATTTGGGAGATGAAGCAGGTGGGAGCCGTTACTGCGTTTCTCGTGATTAGCATGTACGGCGGCCTTATGAGTGATTTGCTAAGAAAATCTTCACTTTATGACAGCGCATCGAACTTTTTCATAACTCTTCCAGACATAGTTGTTTTCACGATCTTCTTTACTGCAGTAATAGTTACGTCCAATTCCCTGTTGGGATTGTCGGCCTTCCTTTCTTCAAGAATATCTGGCGAGACAGTCAAAGAAAACTTTGCAAAATATGGACTTGCAATGTTGCCCGTGGTCATGACTGGTTTCATGGCTTTTCATTTGTATTATTTTATAAATTTGGGAGTGTACTTCCCTATTGTCCTGTGGCAGACTTTTCAATTCGAGATTTTTCACAAAATGGTCGTGACAATTCCCCCAGACTGGACTTTGTTCTTTCAGAGATGCCTGATTGTTATTGGTTTAACAGGATCAACCGTGATGATTTATAGATTGAGCCAAGGCCGAAGCATGGGTCTTTCGAAAACTCTGATCGAATTTGCGCCACATTTCATAGTCGCGATATTGTTTGCAATCGCCATGGCTGAAGCCATACGCCTGTTTTTCTACTAAGTCAAATCAACCAACTGCATAGACCCCCAAACAATAAACTCAGGACAATCAAATGAACCGATCAATCAAGCCGAAATCTTGGCGTTTGAAATGGACTTTCGAATCTCTGACTGAATTGAGGAATTGTGCCTATTCTCTTTATTCACAAAATGGCGTGCTCTATTCTCAGTTTGGTTTAGAAACCAATGCCAGACAAGTTCAAGATACTTTTGATAGTTCCGGCTATCATGCGTAGGAGTCGTCCAGTTTACTGTTATTGTCGACCCCCTGAATACCCGAGAATGATTATTTCTGCACGAATTCTCGTGCCTGCAATCCGGGTTAATCCAGGTCATGCTCCATTTCCCGGGAACAGTAACCTCTACTGAATCGAAATCCAGATCCCTGACACCCGCTTCCATGAGCCCCAGAAGCTCTTCAAGAGATCGCGCCTTTCTTACCCTCATTGTCATAAAAGTATGGAATGAAGACAAGAATTTAAAGTCTGGTCGATTTTTTATTATCGTTGGCAGCATATCTATTCGATAAAGCCTCAAAACAAAAGCCATTGAAAAAATCACCACGAACGAAACGAAACAGACAGCCTCAAATAAATAGTTGGAGTCGGGAATCAACACCATGCAAATGGTAATTACGCAAAAAATAGCACTAAATAAGTAGAAGATTGAAACTACAACGCGTGGTTTTCCAAACACCTGCATGAATCTATGATGGAGATGATCAGCGTCCGGAAGAAATATTTTTCGCCCACTAACCCATCTTCTAAGAACCGCCAGAAAGAGGTCAATAAGCGCAACACCGAAGGGAAGCAACGGCACGATGATCATACTCATGGTGCCGGATCTCTGACCGGGAAAAATCGCCATATTACTCGTGGCCAAAACGCTTAGAAAATACCCAAGAGTCAGACTCCCTCCGTCTCCCATATAAATGGAAGCTGGATGAAAGTTGAACTTGAGATACGCCACTAAACTCCCTGCCAGAGTGAAAACCAAAACAGAAACCAATATGTCATTCTTGAAAAATGCTACTAGGCCACTAGTGATAGCGGCAAACAGGCAAACTCCTCCCGCTAAACCATCTATTCCATCAATCAGGTTTATCGCATTCGTGACAATTAGGACTGAGACGCCAAGTATCACATAACCGAATATTCCAAAATCGACTGGGCCAAATAACGGAACTGTGGTATTCCCGATTGTATGCCCACCCCAAATGAGAATCACAATGCCGAAAAGCTCTCCGACAAGCTTCTTTTTCCAACTGAGGTTCATTTTGTCATCTAAGGTCCCCAGCAATAGCATCCAGCAGCATCCCAAAAATAACGACAGAAGCTTGAAGCGCACAGGGTTGCTAAAATTTGTATACCCCAACAAATCAGCCAAAAGCGCCCCAAGAAAAACCATTAGCATAGGAAAGAAAATGGCTAATCCACCCATTAGCGGAACCGGCTTTTCTTGGTTACGACGCCCACCTGGATATGCTATTATATCATTGCTAACAGCAACCTTCTTTACGATCGGTATCATGAAGTAGGTTATCAACAGACCGAATAGGGTTGCAGATACTATTAACGCTTCAAAGGCCATTCATTTCCCTCAAGAAATGATAACTTTTCGCTCATAGTAGTTGGCAAAAATGTCAGCTCTCAAATTGATAAAGTTATTTCTGTTAAACTAATTAGCTGAGCATGACTGTTTACAAACGAATCCACGACTATATTACTCCCCAACAATATGATTTAAAAGCTTTTTTTTAAACGGTTCTTACTTTTTCATTTTATTACGAGTCCTTAGAGACAATTAAATTGACGTTTTGTCTGTCATAAAAAAGGTTATCAATGCAAGCCTTCCTGGAACATCATCTCAAAGTGTTTCAAAATGAGTATAAGAAACTCCTGTGGATTTCCTTGGTCTGTTTTTCCCTCTTTTTTGTGACCGCTCTGTTCAGGAATTTTGTCGACACGACATTTCTCAAGCGATATGGCGCGGAAACCATACCGATGATGCTCGTGATCAACGCTACGATCACTGTTGTCTTTTTTGCATTTACCGATCGGCTTCTCAAAATATATTCCGATCGAATCATTTTGGCATTTTTTCTGATTCTCTGCGCCATATTGGCCCAGATTTTTAACCACCTGATCACAACCGGATCAAATTTGGTATATCCCTTCCTCTACCAGTTGATGTTGTTGATTGACTCTGTACTCTTTGTCCACATTTGGAATATTGCCGGCGACATGTTTAACTCACGGCAGTGCAAACGAATCTTTCCCCTAATCACCGCCAGCCAACTGTTTGGATCCATTTTTGGAAGTTTTTCCACTAGCACTGGTGGTCATTCCAGGTGAAAATTACATCCTTCTGATCTTCGGAGCAATCTACTCTCTGGTAGCGATTTACATGCTAAAGACCGGGTCAACAGCCTTGGGTAATTCAGAGAAACGCCCGAAACAAGGGCAGGCCAGTTATTCCAAAGTTAAATTGCTCGAAGTCCCAAAATTGATGAAGAAATATCCTGTCATCAAGTTTTTGATAATAACCGGCCTGATACCTAACATAATATTACCTATATTCTTTTTTCAATTCAGCACGATAGCGAGTAGCTCTTTTGCTGACGAACATTCGCTAATAACTTTTTTCAGCATCTTCAGAGGATTTACAACCCTGGCAACCTTCCTGGCTCTTTTTTGGGTTCGCGATCTGCTCCCCCGCATCGGACTACCGAATGCCTCTCTCGTTTTTCCTTTAAATTTTACTCTGGTGTTTGCCGCACTACCCGCTTCATTCAACATATTCGTGGCCGGTTACGGCCAGTTTTCATCTATCATGATCCAGAAGGCCATTGCAGGACCGGTTAACAAGATACTTTACAGTATCATTCCGTTTCATCTGCAGACATGGAGTCGGACCTTCATCAGAGGAAGTGTTCTCAAAATTGGCATTTTCACCGGTTCCACGTTCATGTTGTTTTCCAAATCTTACCTGGTCGCTCGTGATCTTTCATACGTCGGTTTATTTTTATCGCTTGTCCTACTGACTCAGACTCTTCAGTTCAGGTCTGAGTACAAACACGTGTTAAAACAGGTCTTGACCCATGAAGGGAACTTCATAGAGGCATCTGGGCCTGACGCCCCGATTCCTTTTGGCCATTTATCCACTAATATCGGTGTCACCCATCATCACGTCGAAATACAACCGGCGAGTCAAGCTGACGGAAATACGCCTGTCATGAACACCGACGAGGCTCTTAAATTGTTATCAGACGAGTCGGAAATCTTGAGGGTACAGGCCGCGTCATATTTTGCTAAACACCACGATTTTAGAGCTGTGAGAAGCTTGGTCCTTTACTGTCTAGCCAAGACGAGAGAGTCAGGAATGCAAGTATTGACGCGTTAAGGCGATACCCTAAGAGCATTCTGCCATATTTGGAAGCATCACTGTTGACTATGGACCTTAGGGGCAAACAAGGCATCCTCGAAGTCATACGTCTGTCTTATTCGATTACCGAGTTTGAGAATACCGCGCTCTTTAGGAAATTAATTACTGAAGGTTATACTAACCTGATCTATATTCGCCGTATTCAGGCATTGAAAAATGTTCCTAGCGCCAAAATGCTTACAAAACACATCGAAGAGAATAATGAAGAAATATTGAGGCTTATTTTTTATGGTCTGTGGATATCGCATTCAGACGTGAGCCTGATGTATGACGCAATAAAAACAGATAAAGCTGCAATCGCGGTTGAATTAATGGAAAGCACCGTGCGAAGGGATTTAGTCCCCTATTTGATACCTTTGCTGGAGGACATTCCGATAGATCGTAAAATCGAAATTGGCAGATCAATGTTGCTCCTACCACGAGAGGACACCATAACCCGATCATTGACACTTTTAGCTCAGGCCGAGGATCCATTGACCAGATTATTGGCTGTAATGGCCATTGGTGAGTTTGGGCTTGATGACGCAATGATTCCTGTCCTGGAAGCTCGTTTATTTGATGAACATCCCGGTGTAATACATGCGGCAAGAACAGTCTTGAATGACTCATCCTTTGAGAAAAAAAACATCATAAATCCAGCAGAACTCATTGAAACATTTAGAATCTTCCCAATATTTGAAGGTCTGACTAGACGCGAGCTCTACGCGTTAGCCACTATAGCAGAAATTAGAAACTTTGGAGCAGAAGAGACTATTTTGCATGAAGGATCGGAAAGTTGTCCAATACATCTGATATATTCAGGAACAGTAAACGTACACAATAACTATGGCGCTAACAAACAGACTCAACAGGTTTCCTTAGGGCCAGGATTTTTGGTCGGATTTGTAGATATGTTCACAAATTTGCCCTTGGAGACCACTTCTGTCGCAGCAAAACCCACGCAGACCTTCCTTTTTCCTCGAGCCGAGTTTCAAGAAATAATAAGACTATACCCTCAGATCGCAGCCAACATGTGTAAGTTCTGTGACCTAAAATCCGAGAAATTCTATGGTGTGTAATCGTGTGATCGTCAGTTTAATGAGCAAGCTACTTTTGGGAATCAATGTCTACTTATTTCCTCGACTCATAATAGATTGAAATGATCCTCTAATTGGGACCAGCTATAAACCGCGTATCAATCAAGGATGTAGTTGCTGAAAAAATCAGATGATTTTTTCTCAAACGAAAATACAGTAACTTGTTCGCCCTGTTGAAGTTTTATATGTTCCCGAATATGTTCCCAATAGCTCGAAGAATTTTTTTTTTAAAAAAAAACTAGTGATAAAGCCATTGACAACTAGTCTTTTTTTTGGTTAACACTATTAATTGGAATATGGCACTTCTAAATTTGTTCATCTGAATGAACACGTAACCTTGTAATGAACATTCTGAATTTTCCTATTACCGGGGAACACACGTCCGGCACATAGTTATAGAGTTTTCTTTCTTTAAAAAAATAAACTTAACTGATAGCCAACATCTTCTAAACCATTTTTCATAGTCGATCTCAACAACTCGGATTTGTAGGTAATGCGTCGGTTCATGCCGGCAATTCTCAATCTGATAGGGTCTTTAGTTTTGCTAGAGAAAGGAGCGGTCCCGTGAATCTTGGAGCCAGAAGTTTTGCAGTGGTTTTTATGGCCATCCTCTTGATGGCGTTCGGTTCTTCCGCATGTTTGGCCGACAAACCAATTATTTTAGGGGCTCCTCTATCTACAGCTTTCCTTTATGGATGGGCTGCGGAACGAGGTATCAAACTGGCGGTAGACGAAATTAACGCAGAAGGCGGAATCAAGGTTGGAAATGAAAAGAGGAAGCTTGCGGTCGAAGTCATAGACACTCGGGACCTTGAGCCTGGAGTTCCTGTTAGTGAGGCCTTGCTAGCCTTGGAAAAGCTAATACTGGAAAAGAAGGCCGATTTTATTGTAGGTGGGCCTGTCAGGTCTGAGGCCGCTCTAGCGGCAATGCCGCTTCTAGTGAAGAACAAAAAGGTATCAATTCTCACCACCGGTTCATTAACCCCGAAATATCATGCCACAGTAGCCGAAAATCCTGACAAATTTAAATACTGTTTTCGTATCTCAGGCGAAGCAAAATGGATGGTCACAGGTGATTTGGTTCCCTGCCTTGAGGATATCGGTAAGAAATTTAATCTTAACAAACTCATGATAATGGTCCAGGACGTGGCTCACGCCAGAGCAGGTGGTGAGCTTCTTGCCAAGATAATGTCAGGAAAAGGTTGGGAAGTTCTCGGACAGCCAGTGGTTTTCCCGACTGGGGCTACAGACTTTTCTATGGGCCTGCTGGACGCCAAAAAGAAAGGCGCCCAAGTCCTCATTATATGGATGGACATGCCTGAATCAGCCATTTTCTTGAAACAATGGCATGACATGAAAGTCCCTGCCCTACCCTTTGGAGTCATCATATCAGCCTCTGAACAACCAGGTTTTTGGCAGGCTACAGAGGGCAAAGGCGAGTATTGCCTGGCTAATGTCGTGAACGCTGGTAACGTTCCGAGTAATGCCACTCCATGGACCATGAAATTCGTCGACGCATACAAGAACAAGTATGGGATTGAACCTGAGGGCTATGGAACCTCATCAAGCTATATGGCTGTTTACGCCCTGAAAGATGCCATCGAAAGAGCAGGATCGACCGATTCAGA
>JBFXII010000059.1:0-10995 GCA_050176095.1 Desulfomonilaceae bacterium | reverse complement strand
TGTATTCTAGCAAAACTTTTTGCAAGATTTGCCCTAACTCCCAGAAATCGAGGGGCAATGGCAGCATGTTCTCTAGACGAACATTGCCCATAATTCTCGGACGCGACAACAAAGGCCACTGCGATACTGCGAGACCTTTGAGGGAACTCTGGATCGATTTGATTGAATACATATTCGCTTATAGCTTCAATGTTGCTCCTGAGAGGAAGAACCTTGCTACCAGCTGGCATTATATGGTCTGTGGTTATGTTATCTCCGACTTTTAACGCCACAATTCCGGAAAGATTTTCTTCGAGTGGGCCAAATTTTGGGAACGGTTTGATGTTTGGTCCCATAACAATTTCGACACTGGATGAATCCTCAGGAGGCATTACGAGATTCTCATCATTAATCACGTACTTCTGCGGGTTGGAAACTCTGGGATAATCACCGAGCTTTCTAGGATCAGTTATCTTTCCAAATATTGCTGACGCCACAGCGGTTTCAGGCGAGCACAGATAAATGTTGTCTGGAAAAGTTCCGCTACGTCCTGGGAAATTTCTGGGGAATGTCCTCAGAGATACTGCGCCAGTCCCGGGGGCCTGCCCCATGCCAATGCAACCTAGGCAACCAGACTGATGAATCCTTGCGCCGGCCATTATCAGATTCATTACCCCTCCAGCTGCGGCAAGGTTCAAAAGAGCCTGACTACTACCGGGGTTGATCTCCAGGCTGACATCAGGATGACAATGTCTTTCCTCAAGAGCTTTTGCCGTAATCATGAGGTCCCTGAAAGAAGAGTTCGCGGACGAACCTACTATCACCTGATTGACAACCAGTCCTTCGATTTCTGAGACCTTTTTTACATTGTCAGGAGAGCTAGGCATGGCAATGAGTGGCTCAATCTCGCTCAAATCCACTTCTATCACTTCCGAATAATGCGCATCAGCATCCGCCTTGATTTCGGTCCAAGCATCAGAACGACCCTGGCTTTCCAAGAATTCTTTAGTCCTGACGTCTGAGGGAAATATGCTTGTAGTAGCTCCAAGTTCTGCGCCCATATTTCCAATTACCGAACGATCCGTTGCAGACAGGGTTTCAACTCCTGGGCCAAAATATTCAAATATCTTGCCCACCCCTCCCTTTACGCTGAGCCTTCGCAGCATCTCAAGTATGAGATCTTTTGCCGAAACCCAAGATTGTAACACCCCTGTAAGCCTTACCCCAACGATTTTGGGCATGTTCAGATAGAAAGGTCGACCGGCCATCGCCATTGCAACATCCAATCCACCAGCCCCTATCGCCAACATCGTTAGTCCGCCATTGGTAGGAGTATGACTGTCAGATCCCAGCAGAGTTTTACCAGGAACGCTGAATCTTTCCAGATGTACCTGATGAGATATCCCATTGCCCGGCCTGCTGAAAATTACTCCGTATTTGGACGCTACACTTCGCAGGAAACGATGGTCATCAGCATTCTTGAAATCAGTCTGCAAGAGATTGTGGTCAACGTAACTTACCGACACCTCAGTTTTTACGCGCGGTAACCCCATCGCCATGAATTCCAGAAAAACCATTGTTCCGGTAGCATCTTGAGTCAACGTGTGATCTATTTTTATGGCTATTTCACTACCAGGTTTTGTTTCTCCTTTAACAAGATGAGACTCAATAAGTTTTTCGGCCACTGTTTTGCCCATAAATCACCTCTAACTCTTTTCTCGTAATTGTCTTTTTCGTTTAATTTTAGCTAAGGAGCGATCGCCAGTTTTCAACTGTTTTCTTGATCATTGGTCCAGCTCCACTTTTAACAACCCTGTTATGACATGGCAGCAGACAGTCTATATCAAGCGTTGCTATGAGCTCGAGGCTTATCCTGAGTTGAGACGGATCAGCTGAAAACAGGTCATATCGTCCGATAGCGCCATCGGCATAGATGGTATCACCAGATATAAAAAATCGATGTTCTTCATTCAGCAATCCAATACTACCAATAGAATGACCTGGAATATGTATGACCTTGACGCTTACACCACCTAGGTCCAGCATGTCTCCGTCAACCAGTTTACGGTGAGGTTTAAGATCAAAATATCCTTTTGGAATGGTAATCTGTGACCGAATCATGGATTCAAACATTTTGTTTCCCCATATAACCCGGTCATCCCCTCTTTCCAAATAGCGACCCTCTTCTTCATGAACCCATACCTCGATACCAGGTATGGCTTTCATTATTTCAGGCAAGCAACCTATATGATCTAAGTGCGTGTGCGTTAGAATGATTCTCTTTATTTGTTCAGGCCTTACTCCTATACTTTCTATTTCGTCTATCTTGTAAGACCCCATTTCCATAAGTCCACAGTCGACTAGCGAGTATTCTTTGCGTTCAGGAAGACCAATCAAGTAAACATGTGAATCGGGCAGGAACTTGTCCTTTCCTGGAATCCAATATACTCCCTCAATAACTTTTTCTATCACCAGATCACCTCAAATGTCGGCCTAACATTTTTATTTTTGTTGTCCTTACGGACCAAATAACCATTCAACATCGCTTTTAGGAATCAGATTATTTCTGATTTGTTCAGTATACTGTTTCAACACTACCCACTCGCCCCATCCGTGAGCCACTACTTCAGGGCTTTTGGGATCTGATAGAGACAGGATTTCACCTCTGGCGCTAAAAAATCTCGGCGATGATGAAGCTCCACGGATGCCTGCTGGACGTCCTATAAACAAGAGTTTTTCGGTCGATTGCACCGGGCGTTTGATCAAGAAATCAAGCTTTACCGACAAACCACCTCTCCGTGTCTCCATGAATCCTCCCCACGCTGTGTTTTCGTCAAATATCGCGATAAGCACAAACGGATGAAGTTCATTTTCGCCGATCAAGAAAAACTTTGCCCTATCGAGGTCCTCATCGTTCTCACCCCACGCCACTGTGACCATCTTGTCTTGTCCGACCTCGTGGTATCTAAACTGCCTTTTCAAGCCTACCGCGGCCCTGTGATGGCCACACACCAAACAGTTCTTGTAATAAGGCAAAGGCCTGAATTCGTTCGATGGCATGGAACAAGGGAATTCACAAAAATCATCTTCCAATGGCGTAAAAGTAGCAGTAAGATATGGTTTCCTGTCTCCTAGTTTAGTTATCTTAATAGCCCTTGATTGTTGGTCAAAACCCCAAGGTTCCTCAACTTCAAGTATGGCTTTGTCCCCAATGGAAATACCTGTGCCTGCAAACCGGAAAGAAATCTTTACAGGATATTGAGCCCCCGGTAGATTTCTCCACAAATCGAGACATAGCCCCATGGCTACTCCACCATGGGGTATGCCTATAAAACCTTCGTGATGATTCTCAAAGACAATTTCAGAACCCCATGACCCCGCGTCCAGCTCCACTCCTTTAATCATTACAAATGGGTCACGACCTGTCATGAATGAATTCTGATTCGTGAAAAATTCTTTCATAATTAAACATCCGAAACTTTGGTTAAATCAATTAGATCCATAATTGTATCTCACAGACAATCTTTAGAAGCTTTTCGAGTTTTACCTGTCTACATAGAGGGATACCGCTTCCCCTCCGCCTAAGCATAGTGAAGCCATGCCAGTCTTGGCGTTTCTTGATTTCATGGCATAAATCAGCGTCGTGAGAACCCTGGCGCCACTAGCCCCTATGGGATGTCCGAGAGATACAGCCCCTCCATTAACGTTACACTTATCATTATCCAGCCCTAACTCTCTAATAACACCTACCGTAGAACCGGCAAAGGCCTCATTAATTTCCATCAAATCGATAGAATGGTAATCAACCCCTTCTTTTTTGGCCACCTTAGGAATTGATATCATTGGAGCCATAAGGACATATTTCATGTCTATTCCGGCGCTTCCTTGGGAGCCAACCCGCGCAAGGATTTCCAATCCTTTCGATTTTGCCATTTCTTCTGACATCACGACCAATGCTGACGCCCCATCGGAAATTATGGAAGCGTTACCCGCAGTGGCAAATCCATCTTTCTGGAAAGCGGGCTTCATCTTCGCCAGAGCCTCCAGGGATGTTTCTCGCGCACACTCGTCAGTGTCAAAAATCTTTGGGTCGCCTTTCCTTTGTGGTATTGCCACTGGGAGGATTTCTTCCTTGAAACGTCCCTCATTTATAGACTGAGTCGATCGGGCATAACTCAGGGCGGCGTACTTGTCCTGATCTTCACGAGAAATGTTCCATTTCTCGCTAATCAGATCATTGCTGATACCCATGTGGAAATCGTTGACAATGTCCCAGAGGCCATCATGAACCATGTGATCCTTGATGACACCGTTGTTCATTCGGTACCCGAAGCGAGCCTTGTCCAGAAAATATGGCGCCATGCTCATATTTTCCATTCCCCCGGCTACTACAATGTCAGCGTCTCCGAGCTGTATTGCCTGAGCTCCAAGCATTACAGCCTTGAGGCCCGAGCCACAAACCTTGTTGATGGTGAAACATTGGGTTTCAAAAGGCAACCCGGCCTTGAGCGCCGCCTGCCTGGCGGGATTTTGTCCATAACCACAAGGTAAGACTTGGCCCATGATTACTTCATCAACCTCGGTCTTTTCAATGCCGGCGCGTCGAATGGCCTCCTCTATCACCAGACCACCAAGCTGAGTTGCGCCTATGTTACCCAACGACCCGTTAAAAGATCCCAAAGGCGTACGGTTTGCGCTTACTATTACTGCTTCACGCTTCTTTCCCATCCTGATTCCTTTCTGATGGACCGTATTAGCTCAAGGGGCATGTGCCTTTTGAGCGTCTGCGAGCTTTAGTCACCTTAGCAATTTGAAAGTCGCCATTCTTGAGAGATCAAATATATTTCTCTATCAATATTTCAGCTATTTGAACCGCATTTAAGGCTGCTCCCTTCAAGATGTTGTCAGACACAACCCACATGTTTAGACCGTTTTCCACTGAGGTGTCCTCTCTTACTCGCCCTACCATTGTGAATTCCTCTCCCGCCGCCAAGGCGGTCAAAGGATATTGGTTTTTGGAGGGGTCATCCCAAAGTTTTATGCCAGGGGCTTTTGCTAAAATGTCTTTGGCCTGCTGAGAGCTTAGCTTGGTTTCCGTTTCAATGTTAACTGATTCGGAATGACCAAAAAATGTTGGGACTCTTATGGTTGTGGCCGAAACTTTTATGGCTGGATCGAGTATCTTTCCTGTCTCCCAAACCATTTTCATTTCTTCCTTTGTATATCCATTGTCCAGAAAAACATCGATGTGAGGTATACATTCGTAAGCGATCCGATGAGGATAAACATTTGTTTTCATCGTCTTGAAATTACGTAACGAATCCCATAGGTTGTCTAGTCCGTCATCTTTTGTCCACTGTATCGCTTGAGCTATTTCCCTGGATTGATTGAGCATCTCTTCAATTGCGTCTTTGCCCGTTCCCGACACTGACTGATATGTCGACACAACGATGCGCTTGATTCTTGCGGCGTCGTGTATTGGCTTGAGCGCTACAAGCATTTGAATTGTCGAACAGTTTGGATTAGCAATAATGTTCTTGTTTGTATACTGAGATATTGCTTGCGGATTGACTTCCGGAACCACGAGTGGAACATCAGGATCCATGCGGAAATGGGCCGTGTTATCTATAACGATACAACCAGCTTGGGCAGCACAAGGAGCAAATTTTGCGCTGATTGAGCCTCCAGCAGAGAACAAACCAATATCTACACCCTCGAATGAAGATTCTGTCAGTTCCTGAACAGGATGATCCTTGCCCTTGAACTTCAACTTTCTGCCACTGGACCTTCCCGACGCCAACAGAACTATTTCAGCAACCGGAAATGATCTTCGTTCAAGAACTTTTATCATCATGTTGCCAACGGCTCCCGTAGCCCCAACAACCGCTACTTTATACCCATCTTTTTTCATGACCTGACAAATCTCCTCTTCATTTAGAATCCCTTATTGAGCCGCCATTGCGCCCAATAGTATAAATCACCTTCACCCAACAATGCCGCGGGTTAAAATTATAACCACCAGTAATTCTGCCACCTGATCTATTTGTCGGCTGCCGGATGAGCTCCTGAGCCACCCTTTCTGGCAGATTCTCCGGATTGCTTGCCATCCTTTTCTACGGGAACTCTCTGTAAAGAATAATCTCCACTGGTGCTGTCCTTCTTGAACATCCATATGTTGCCCGTATCGGTGTCTATCATGAACGTGTGCCCCTTTATGTTCGGGCTAACAAAAATCTGATGCCTACCTGAGCCTGATACAGCAATTCCGGATTCCGCCGATTTCAATGACTGTTGAGGTAATTCTTTACCTAGTGGCCATTGGGCTTGACACTCACTGATCAGTATTCCTAACATTGCTAGGAGCCAAAACATCTTTATAGTCTTTTCCATCATGAGCGCCTCTAAGGTATAGTAAAGGATACTTATATCAATATAACTGTCTTGCGTCAAAGAGCAATTAAATCGAACCTTGCCCAAATGGCTGTGAGGGGGAAACTTACTTGACCTTATCAATATTTTTATGGTATTAAAGGTTAGATATATTCTAACACTTGAACAATTTTAATTGGACCTTTCAGTTCAAAAACAAAGTAATTTTCCGTAGCAGAAGCTATTGTCGATTCATTATGACTTGGAACATCATGAAGTTTTTAAAAACACTAAGTATAATCTTTCTATTAGCCATAACCCATTGTTATATCTCCGATAACGCTTGCGCGGAACCGACTGCTAAGGAGATACTTCAAAAAGTTGCCGAGCATGGGTTTAAGGACAGTTTTCGAGCCGTGTTGACGATCAAAACCACCAAAGGGAAAAAGTCTTTATCGGATCAAACAGTTTGGGTAATTGGTAAGCTAAAAGATCGCCATGCTGATTTCTTTTTCGATTTTACCGAGCCTGAAGAATCCAAGGGATTGAGATTTCTGTTGCAAGTTAGGGATAATCAAGAACCGAAGGCATTCATGTATTTGCCCTCTACTGGAAAAACATTACCTCTGGCGACAGAAGCCCCATCAACTGACATTGGTGGCACAGGCATTAACATGGATGACATCATGGGTTTCGTTCCCAAATTGGGCGAAACAGAAAAGATATTGGGGGATGAAACTGTAGATGGTCAGGAATGCTGGGTTGTTCAGATTACACGACCTGACCAAAGATCAAGAACCCTGTGGATCAGAAAAAAAGATTATACCATGATCAGGTCACAAGAAGCTGATTCCGCAGGAAAAGTTAAACGCGATTTTCGTGTGGTAGAATTTTTTAGGACAGTCGAAGGTAAGGATTATCCCCGGGAAGAACATATAGTTGTTCCGGACAAAAACGTTAAGATCATTGTGCGCCAGGAAAACGCTGTGTTCGGGATAGACATACCCGTAGAACTGCTAGATCCGGCTCGTTTCGGTCAACACAAATGGAAGGATTAGGTAGCCCATTTTATACCTTAAGTATTTGAAAAGGTTAGGCCTGGATTTAATTTGACCATTAAGTGCTTAAACATATTCTATATTTTGTTTTTCCTTGTGTCAGTGAGTGGATGCGCCAGCCCCCTGAACAAACTCCAGAGTAGCATGGATCAGATGACCTACTACATGGGAATGATGGCGTCAACCATGCCCCAGTTGTCCCACAATACGGGGAGATTGGCCAATTCTACTGAAAGACTTGAAGGACGAGCAAATCGGATGGCATCTGACTTTCAGCAAAAAGGGGCGTCGGCAGAAAAAGCCATTCAAAATTACACGCAAACATTTATCGATAATGATCGAGCCATTTCTAAAAACCTTCAGGGTATCCAACAGGAAATTTCGGAGTTAAAAAAAGGACAATTGCAGGCGCCACGAACCGATAGTCCGGACCAAGCAAGAATCAACGCTTCCATTAATGAACGAATAAATAGATTGGAAGCCCAAATCGCGGCCATAAACGCTAAACTTAAATGATAGACAAGCTCTTATTCTAGCTCCACAAATTTTCCTCTAGTGAATCTCAATAAAAACCTCTTTTCCTCGCTCTTTCAGGATTGCCGCAATTGCTTGAACACTTCGACTCTTGAATCCCATTTCCTGCGGAAGATTCGGGTTCAAATGCGCAGGATTGATCGCCTGCCCAAGGAAAATGTTTATGCTGTCTGCGAAAAGGAATTCGCGGGCTAATAAACTTGCTCCATCTCTCATGCCTGTCAAGGCGTCGACCTCTTCAACTTTTTCCAGTATTTCCAGGGTCGCGTTTACAGTATGAACTCCTTCGGTCACCAGATCGACGCCCTCGAGTTTGCCCGTAGGAGGGATTTTGTTAGTCATGGTGGACAAATCAACTATTACATCCTTCTCTAGAAACTTCGCTAGAATACCGGCAGTCGTTCCTCCACTCACTATCTTTCGCCCTGGAAGGTTCAGAAATCGTTCGACAACCGCTGTATCATCATCTCGCTTTACGGGAGGACCTATCATGAAAGAAGCAAATCGCTTGGGCCGTATTTTGAGAACTCCGACAGTCGTATCATCACCTGGTTTGCCCTCATAGAGCTGCTTTGCCTGATCAACGAGTATCTGAGCTACCTTTTGAGCTGAAACATCTTCATAAACCTGTGTCTCCAAAAATTTGGCTATTTTTTCCCAATCCCACCCCAGATTCAGCAGGCCGCCTATTCCAGCATGAATTTCACCGTCACTCACCGTAACAAGCCAATCCCCAGCCTCCGCATGAACATGGGCTTCTCTAATTTTTCTTGATCCTATTAGCCTGTCACGATATTTGAGCTCACTTATATATCCCCTTTTGAGGAAGAATGTTGGTGGATTGTCAAACTCTGCCAAATATACTCTTCCATCTTCTTTAACTTTCAACAAAGTGAAAGTGCTGTAAGCGATTTTTCTGACCTTACACTCCGGTAACGTATCAGTAAGGGTTTCAACGACTTCCTCAAGAGGTAGCCCTCTTTCCATCAACCGAGTGGCTATTCGTGTTGTGAGGGTAGCTAAAATATTAGCTTTTACACCGCTGCCCAAACCGTCGGATAAAACCATCAGTTTTCCGCCATCCATTGTGGCAACCGAGAGCGAATCACCGCATAGAATCTCGCCGTGCTTGCAAATGTTGGCGCCTCCTGACTCTATGAACAATGGCTGGCTCATCTAGGTGTTCCCCCTTCTCCGGCCAACTTTATCAATTCGTAAAGGGCAGCTTTTGTCTCAGCGGTAGTTTCTCCTAAAAGCCCTGCTATTTCTTGGGCTACTCTCATCTGCTGATGGATGACCTGATGAGCCTTATTAATGGTTTCCGTTTTGAACACATCGGCTTGTTGGTCCTTCATGACTGTTTCTGTGACATCCAGAAGCATGAGAACCCTTAAATCCTCCTCGGGTAATTTGAAATTGTAGAGTTTGGCTGTTCTTCCTACCTCAGGAAGCTCAAGCCACTTGGAGCCTCCAGACTCCTGCGCGCCCTCAAGTGGATCAATACCGAACAATTCTTTGAATGTCTTCCCCTGAACCTCGGCCTGGTTTTCACGTCTTGAAAGTTCCAGAAATGCATTGTTGCTGTACACTACGCGATGGGCTCTATCGGCCAAGGATATGGCCACCGGCAGTCTTTGGAATATCGTTTCAGCTCTCTGAGAAGCGTGCTCCCTTCGAGTTTTAGCTAGCATTTGGCGAGCTTGTAAAGCGGTATATACCATGAGCAGTATCTGATGAGGCCCGAACGGTTTGGGCAGATAATCATATGCTCCTGCTTTGACTGTTTCCACTGCCTCCTCGGTGTTTTTAAATGAGGCCGTAAGTATGACCAATACCTCTGGCTGACGAATTTTTATTTCTTTAAGAAGCTGCGTCCCACCCATCGATGGCATGTCAATATCCGTTATCAAAACATCATAAAATTCCCGTTCCAATTCCCCTAGAGCTTCTTCTACCGAACTTGTTAGCTTTACCTCAAAGCCTTCTGATTCAAGTATCCTTTGACAAACTTCGAGAACATTTTCATCTATGTCGAGAACCATTATGCGACTTGTAGCGCCTGCAGTATCATCGTCATCCCCAGGAAATGCGAGTAATGGGTCTGATATGTGAGCCATAATGTGAGCCATGCCATCGGCCATTTTTTCCAATGACGCAAGTTTCTTTACCCGCTCTACCTGTTCACGAGCCTGATCTAACTGACCCGTTTGTTCCGCGACCTTTGACGCTAGTTGCTTGCCCCACTCCTCCAGTTTGCCTCTGGATTCTGCCAAATTCCGTATCATTAAATTGAACGTAGCAGCCAATTCTCCGACTTCATCCCGCGCCACAACCGGGACTTCATGCGTCAGATCACCCTCTGCAGCACGTTTTGCAGCCAGGAGCATCTGTTCCAAAGGTCTATTGATCCAGTTGACCAATACATATGAAATAGCCCCCATGAGAATTACTCCCAATAGGGCTATCACCAGGAATGCCCCGACTAACCTGTCAATCACCGAAACTATTGGGCGTTCCATCGTGGAGACTTGAACAGCCCCGATTATCTTGCCATCAACATCGTATATCGGCTCCGTAGCGGATATATAGTCCACATCTAAAAGTGTTTGATATGAGAGTTCCCTCTGGCCTTTTTTCAAAACAAGCTCTTCGAGAGATTTTTCAAGCTTGAAGCCAGTTACGGGCAACCGGTCCTTGCCTTTCAGAGTGGAGCTAATAGCCTTAGAACCTTCATAGATTGCTACAAATCCTACCTCCTGGCCTTCATGCGCCTGCCCCCTAAAAAGCCTCTTCGATATTCTATCGACAAGCATATTGTTGTTGTTGATAAGTATTCCGCCGTAAATGGCCCCTATTACCTTGGACTCATGCATGATCGTGGATTCATGAACAATTGGATACGCGGCTTCCAGTATCATTGCATTACTGAAACCGGCTTGAGCAAGCCTCTGATACAATGTTGGATTGTCTTCGGATATCGATTGGATGTCTATGACACGAAAACCGGCGGCGCTCTTACCCTCCAGAGCGCTCTTTACAACGAGATCGGAAGAGC
>JBFXII010000058.1:0-10997 GCA_050176095.1 Desulfomonilaceae bacterium | reverse complement strand
TTCATTGAGGACTTTTTGAGTCCGTTTTCTGAATATCCTTATTAAGTAGAAATAATTTTCCCGTATTTAAAAGGATCATTTTAGACTTAAGAATTATGACTTATTTGAAACACGAATATTTGAATGGACGTTTAAGATACAGAAAACCTGTAAGTTTTCTTCTAACATTCCCGTTAATAAGATATGATTAATAAGTAAACTATTGATCCAAGAGTTAAAATTGTACACAATTGTTAGCCCAGCTTCAAGAAAAAGACGCTTGCTTGTAGCAGGATTTTGCAAAAATAATCGTTCATGATGATATAATTAACCATGGTCAAATTAATATTCAGGGAAACAATTATATTTCTGGTATGTCTTGCAATTTTTCCAGGGGCTCTGTTCCTGCTTTATTTGAAAGGTGAAGTGAGTCAGACTCAGGTGCTGAGTTTGGCCAGGGAATTGGCTACGACGGATATGATGGGACCCTGGCCGATATTCTCGCTTTTGTCTAAAGTCCTCATACCCTATTTTATTGTTCAAAGCATCAGGGCATATAGTTGGTCAAGGCGTTCTGTCACCGGGTTAAGATACGCCAGTTTGTTCTATAGCGCATTGTTGTTCAGCGCAGTGGTCTGGTTTTGGAGCCAATCCTTGGATTTACTGTACTTCATGCATCAGATGGGCGATCTACCCTCCGAATTGCCTCAGTTTCTGGAATTAGAAGCCGCGAATTTGCTACTGGGCGCCTTGTCGTTTTATGTAGGTTTGAGACGTTTCAGAGTTTTCTTATACGCGCTTGAACCTATCGACAAATAGCTTTCATCCTATTTTCAGAGACCAAATTGCTCGGAGATAGCTTTGAGCATTGCGATATTGTCACTGTGACCTGTTTGAACAGCGGTTACCTTGCCGATTATAGGACGACCCAACAAATAGAAATCCCCGACAATATCTAGGATTTTGTGTCGTACAAACTCGTCATCAAATCTCAACGGCGGATTGACGACCTTTTCTTCGTCGAGCAGGACGACATTAGAAAGTTTACCGCCACCTGCCAGGCCCATTTCATCCATCATCCGCATGTCCTTTACGAAACCGAAAGTTCTTGCCGGAGCGATTTCATTCTTGAAAGACGCAGGATTTTCAAGACGGAAATCCATCTTCATCCGTCCAATTGGCTCGGGATAATCCAGATGATATTCTACCTCAAAGCAATCCGACGGCTCGATTGTCATGCTCTTGTGAGATCCTTCAGGCATGGCCACCTGGATGGGTTTCGTGATTCTTATTTCCTCAATCCATCCGTCCTGATTTATGACTTCGGCGTTTTCTACCATCCTGCAAAATTCCAGAGCCGAACCATCCATGATTGGCACTTCTCCTGAAATTTTTACTAGAAGATTTGAAAGCCCGTAAACATGAAAAACGGCCATTAAATGTTCTATGGTCTTCGCAAGAGCGTCGTTGTTTCTCAACGAGGTCGAATAGTCAGTAGATTCAACATATTGTAACCGAGCGGGCACTGTTCCGCCTGAGGTAATATGGCCGAACAGGATGCCGGATGAGGGCGGTAGTGGGGATATTGTAAGGCCTGTTTTTACTCCAGAATGAAGTCCTTGCCCATACATGACGACCCTACCCCGAAGCGTTTTCTGTCTTCTCAATGGTGATTCATAACCCTGGTTGGGGTCGATTATGTTTTCATATCCTGCGTCTACTGAAAACTGTTCCGAAATAGATACATAGGAGCTAGCCTTTGACTCCAGACCCTCCTGTCTTTGAGACTCAATTCCCCTAAGAATTGTGACACTTTCGCTGGGTAGCAATAGATCTTTGGCGGTTATTTGAGGACCAGGAGCCGTCATTACAATGTGCTCCATAAGTATTTTTAGTTCCTTGACGTTTCCTGGCCACGAATACGAGACCAGTCTTTCCATTGCCTCTTCATCAATCCCGATTATGTTTCGATCGAATTCTTCGGATGCTTCCTTGAGGAAATAGTCCACCAACAGGGGAATGTCTTCGGGCCTCTGGGCCAAAGACGGTGTGTGAATAATCCGGTGACTGAGATCTTTGGCAAGTTGAACAGGAAAACCCTGTTTGGCGATCAGGTCATCAGGATAAGAATCCGAAGTGCAAAAAATTCTTAGGTTAGCCTTGGGAGAATGCGGGGCCAGGTTTCTCGCTGTAGCCTGATTATCAATAATTTGTTCCAGGCGGGCATAAGCTCCCTCATCTAATCGGTCTATTCTGACAAATAATAATGCGCCACCTTCGGCAAGACTCATCTTGCCTTGCCTTGAAACACTCCCAGATTTCATTTTGCCTAAGAGCGTTTCATCAATGTTTTCCCTGGTCAGTTCATTGCAATAGACTTTTACCAATTTGGTCCGATCTTTCCCACCCATGAAATGGATGACCCTTGCAATGAATTCTTTTCCTGAGCCTTTGTCACCGACCAGCCAGACCGAACCCTTTTCCTTGCCAGCCTTTTCTATTGAACGTCGCAATGAACGAACCGCAAAAGACTCCCCAATCAAAGGTCCAGGAAAATTCCCGGACGTTTCGCGATCCTGCGATTCTTTCTCGCGATTGGATATGGCTTTATCGACCAAGTGCAAGACGTCCTCAAGGTTCAGTGGCTTTTCAAGATAATCCTCGGCGCCAAGTTTGATAGCTTTGACTGCAGTTTCAATAGTGCCGTGACCACTCATCATAATTACAAAACATTTCGGATCTATTCTCTTGATGGCTTTGAGAGTCTGCATGCCATCAATACCGGGAATCCAAATGTCCAAAAAGACAATGTGAGGAGCGTCGCCCTGAACTATGTGAAGGGCTTCCTGACCATCTCTGGCCAGCAATACCTCATGCCCCTCGTCCATCAAAACCGCGCCCAGAGATTCCAGAATTTCCGCCTGATCATCAACTATTAGAATTCGACCTTTTTTCATTAACCTGCCACATTATTTCTATATTTACCCACGCGCTGGTGGCTGTTGAACGAGTCGCACTATACCTGCTAGCCGTAACATAATCAACTGTCTGACAACTAACCGGCGTCAATTGAGTAATGGGTGGAGTTTCTGCGGTCTTTTTGGAGAAGACAGAAATATATCAGTAACTGTAGCTAGTTGATTATACCGGGAATTAAAACCAACACTGAAATTGCCGTGAAAGTTTTGGGATTGCCTTGAGCTGATGGGAAATTTCACTAGACCTATAAGGCATAATTTAGTCCTAACTCCCATATCACCGCGATTGGGCGCAATTTAAAGAATAGGACTAAAATTGGCTGTTATTTTTCAGGCAGAAAAGTTTTCGATGCTTCCGAGTTTTTTATTTGTGAGGAGCTCAGGCTGCTTTTTATGGCATTGTCAGCAGTCTGACTCTTCTGAGGCGCCATGCCCAGACACACAGGAGTTTCTTCAACCATGTGACACAGTCTCGAATTTTTTTCGTCCAGCGACGCCATCATATACACTGCCGAATCTAATTGACGATTTATGGCTTTGGAAGAATCAATCGCCTGGGTGGATGGATTAGGCCCTGAAGCGATGGCGCTGAATACGGTTAGGCAAAGCACGGAAAGAATAAGCCCCGAATAGAAAAAAACCCTCATAAGTAACTCCAATTAAACCAATTCGTCTTGGGACGAATGACTCCCTTTAGGTAGTTACATAGCACAATTACGCACATTTTTAAACAAAAATAGTCGTGTAGCTGCCGAAACAGGCTTGAATCATTCGGACAAGTGTGCGAGTTAGAAAAATAAGATTCAACAATAAATGTGGATTGGAATAGCTGAATAGAAACAGATTAACGTTGGGCATGCAATCGTTGGAAGTTGTTCAAACCTTTTTTACTGCAGGCGGCGCCATTCTATCGAGGAGGCGGATTACCGTCACGGTCCCAACCTCGTGCTAGGTAATATTCCTCCATCAATTGATTCATCTGGGCCTCAGTGATCAATTTCCCTGACTCTGGCAGAGCTTCTTTGTAGAAGCGTTGCGGGAGTTTGTCGTCTGAAGTTTTGAGACCTTCCTGAATGTTGAATCTTCTGGTTTCGTTCGCGATACTTTTTGCGACTTTTTTGAGTCCCTCAACACCTAAATCCATGCCGGTCACTGCTTTGACTATCTTGTCCAGATCCTCCCATTGATAGAGATCTCTGTAAAAACGGCATAGAATAAAAGTGTCAAATATAGTCAGGCGATCTTCCCAATCAACAAACATAGAGGCTTTACCCTCAATCTGGTCCGGGTCTATCATTTTGGCCAATTCCGGTTTGTAGAATGTAGCTCTGAGGTGGCATGCGCCGCGGTCCGATGCCCCATAAGCCAGCCCCATTCCTTTCAGGACCCGCGGATCATAACCGGCCGGTTCCAGACCTTTAACGTGTATTGCCTGATTTTCCATGCCCCATAATTTCGAAACCGATTTGATGCCTTTGGCCAAGTCGTCGCCAATTCCTCTACGGTAGGCTATATCACTCAAGAGTTCAGCAATCTTGTCGACATTGCCATAATCTATCGAGTAGTCGATTTTCTTCTGACGAGAAGCTTCAATGGTAAGTCCCACCAGATTCCCTGCGCTCATGGTATCAAGGCCTAAACGATCGCAGATATCGTTCAGGTAGATGATTTCCTCTATGGAATTGACTTCGCACAGCCCGCCGAAAGAGTAAATTGTTTCGTATTCTGGCCCTTCAACCGTAAGCCCGGTATGTCTTCCTTCCTTTACTGTTGACAAACGGCCACACGCGATGAAGCATTTCCTGCAGGCGTTCGGTTTAACATCACATCTGTTGTGTAGCGCCTGAGCGTTGATATTTTCGCGATGTTCGGAAGTCCCCTTTTGCCAGTAGCGAGAAGGAAAGCTTCCTACATTGGACATGATGTCCACCATCATGGGTGTTCCCATGCTTTTGTATGCTTTAACACCAGGGTTTTCTTTTGCTTGCCCCACCAATTCCTTGGCAAGCGCTTTTACCGATTCAGGATTAGCGACTTCCTTCTTGCAATTTCCCCAAAAAGCGATGGCTTTGATCTTTTTGGAGCCTAAGACAGCCCCAGTGCCTGTTCTTCCTGCTGACCGCCAGTAATCGTTTTCAATAACCGCGAAACTGACAACATTCTCACCTGCGGGTCCTATAGCCATGACTCCACACCCTTGGGCCTGGGGTCGATTCTTTTTTATCCAAGCCTTTACGGCGTCTTCCGTTTCGTAGGTGTCTTTGCCCCACAAGTCCTTGGCGCAATGGAAATGAACTGATTTCTCGGATACTTCCAGCCATACAGGTTCATCACTTGCGCCATGAATCACGATGGCGTCCACCCCCGTAGTAGCCAGGAAATCTCCCAGTTTTCCACCTGAATAGGTTTCAGAATAAAAACCGGTTTGCGGAGACTTTGTATAAATTCCGTGCCTGCATGACCCCCAGATTCCCGTTCCAGCGACTGGCCCTGAGGCAATTATAATATGGTTTTCTGGGCTTAGTGGGTTAACACCCGCCGGATTGTAAGTCATGAGCAGGTAGGTCGCCAATCCCTTACCGCCAAGCGTTTGTCGAAGAACACTGTCCGATATTATCTTAATGTCGAAGCTCTTCAGCTCAGCGTTGACCCGTAATATCATGTTGTAAAATCCGAACATTCAGACTTCTCCGTTATATGAGAGATAATTGCTGAGTCTGTGAATTAAAAGAAAAACCTAGCCAACTAATCTTTCAGGTCATTGTAATCTTGCCGGAACCCCACAAGTCGAAGCCTTGAGATTGAGACTAAAATCACAACACTTTTCGATAGATTTTCTCTGCGTCAGCTTGTTTCAATTCACGCGGGTTATTGGCCAACAATCTCGTGACTTTCATAACCCCCTGGGCTAAGGCAGGGATGTGCTCATCCTTTATCCCATATTGGCTTAATGAGGTTGGTATCTCAACATCGATAATCAGATCTCTGAAACTGTCAACAGCCAACAGCGCCGCTTCACGTTCCGTCAGACCGTCTGTAATTTCTCCCATGAATTGGGCCATATTCGCAAACTTCCTTAGATTACCCATCATATTAAATTCCATGACAGGCCAAAGCATTATCGAGTTGGCCACACCGTGCGGAATATGAAATTCAGCGCCTATCGGATAAGCAAACGCGTGAACAGCCGTTACTCCCGCATTGGCAAAAGCCATACCAGCCAACAGACTACCTTCCAGCATTTTGTATCGCGCCTGGACATTTGATCCATTGGCGAAAGCAGTCCTTAGGTTAGAAGATATAAGTCTTATGGATTGCTCGGCCAAAAGATCTGTGAAAGTAGTAGCGTTGAGTGAGGTATAAGCTTCGACAGCGTGAATCAAGGCATCCATTCCTGTAGCGGCAGTCACAGGGGCTGGCAAACCAAGGGTAAGCATTGGGTCAAGAATTGCTGTAGCCGGAAAAAGATGTGAACTAACTATTCCCTTTTTTAGCTTTTCTCCGGTATCGGACAGAATGGCTATAGGTGTGACTTCGCTTCCTGTGCCGGCAGTTGTGGGAACCAGTATGGTTTTAAGACCAGGATTTGGAACCATGTCAATGCCGAAATAAGAACTTACGGGATCGCTGTTTGTGACAAGGATTGAGGCCACTTTTGCTATGTCCAGGGAGGATCCTCCGCCCACCCCCAAAATTATGTCAGCTCCGCTGGCTTTTACCGCCTGGGATGCTTTGGAAGCAATTTCGAAAGGTGGGTCAGGTTCAACATCATCGAATCGGTGAACTTCCAGTCCAGTGTTGACCAGGGAACTGGCAATGTTGTCACAAATCCCCGCCTTAACTAAGCCAGGATCAGTAACAATCATCACACTTTTTCCGGAAAGCCTCTTGATCTCATCAGAAATCTTCTCAGACGCTCCTATCCCCATCACAATGCGAGGCGTAGATTGAAATACGCTTATTCTAGTCATCTGTAATCACCTTCCAAAAATATCGGGAAATATCTGTCTCATACAGCCAAATATGTAGATTGAATTGTCTCTTCTTTAGTGAAATCTTCCATGGTTCCGGAATAAACAACGTGGCCTTTGTCTATTACCACCACGCGATCAGAGACCGACGATGCAAACCGGATATTCTGTTCTGAAAGCAGTATGGTTGTTTCGGCAGCTTTCAAACTCATGATAAGGTCCTTGAGCACCGATACGATCACAGGAGCCAAGCCTTCCGTAGGTTCGTCTAGCACGAGCAAATCAGGATTTCCCATGAGCGCTCGCGCTATGGTCAACATCTGTTGTTCACCCCCGGACAGCGATCCTCCGTGACGATCCCTGCAAATTTCCAGAATTGGAAAATGCTTAAGAACCGAATCGATGTTCCACTTCCCTTTCCGACCTGAGATCTTGCCTAGCTCCAAGTTTTCCATAACGGTCAAGGGACCAAAAATGCGGCGATCTTCCGGCACGAACCCCATGCCCAACCGGGCCATCTTATACGACGGTTGTCCAGCGCAATCTTTGCCTTTGAAAATCACCCGCCCGGTTTTTGGGGCTGTTAGTCCCATCAGGGAACGAAATGTAGTCGTCTTTCCAGCTCCATTGCGTCCCATTAAACAGACCGTCTCACCTGGTGAAACAGCCAGGCTGACATCGAAGAGTATATGGCTGCGCCCATAAAAGGTGTTCAAATCTTGCGCCTGTAAAATATAGTTCACAGAACCTCCTCACCGAGATACGCCGTGATGACTTCTGGATTATTACGTATCTCTTCCGGAGAGCCCTCAGCAAGCAATCGACCCATCTGAAGTACCCTTACTGTCTGGGCAATTCCGAAAACCGTGTCCATGTCATGCTCAATGAAAATTAGCGTTAGGTTGAACTCTTTCCACAATTTTTTGACCAGGTTTCTTGTAAGCAACCGTTCATCCGGGGACATTCCTGACGTAGGTTCATCCAGCAACAGGAGTTTTGGCCGAAGGGCCAAGGCTATTCCTATATCAAGAAGCTTTTGGTCGCCGTGAGCAAGTTCAAAAGCAGGCCGATCAGCTTCATTTTCCAGACCTATACTCGACAGTATGTTGTGAGCCTGATCCGTAGCGTCCTTGAAATCATCGACATCCTTCAGCAGGCTTCTAGTCTTATTCTTCTGTGACAGACAGGCCACACGAACATTGTCCAGGACCGTTTCTTCGGGGAAAAAGGATGTCACCTGAAAAGCTCTGGCCATGCCGAGTGTCACAATGTCTCTGGTGTTCAACTCGGTTATATCTTTTCCGCAAAAAAGTATTTTGCCACTGTCCGGTTTGAGATAACCTGTAATTTGGTTAAATATGGTCGTCTTTCCCGCTCCATTGGGTCCTATCATTGCTGATATACTGCCTTGAGCCACGGAAAAACTCACATCCGAGGTCACCCTCAATCCGCCGAAAGATTTTGATACGTTTTGGAGTTCCAGGATAGGTTCCATTTCAACCTCTGCTCATTCTGCCTGCAGCGAAACGAGCCTTAAGACCTCGGATTTCACCTACAAGCCCTCGAGGCATTCCGAGCACCATCACCATCATTATCAGACCAATAATGAGTGACCAGTATTCGGTACGTGCTCCGACAACATCCTGTATAATGATAATAACCGTAGCTCCGATGAACGGACCGAAGAACTGGCCGATACCTCCCAGCACTGCCATGAGAATAACTTCGCCAGAAGTAGTCCAATAGAACATATCAGGATGAATCGAGTTTGTTACGCCAGTCATCAAACCACCCGCCAGAGCGGCAAAAAAAGATGAGATCACGTAGATTCTCAATTGGTTGCGCCTAACGCGCCGTCCGAGGAAACGGACTCTCTCGGGATTCTGCCGAATGCAGCGTAAGACAAGGCCCATGGGAGAATTGGCTACCCGCCTGAGAAACCAAATAGCAAGAATAACCAGAACAAACGTGAAATAGTAGTAAACGGTATGATTCTCCAATACGCCTGATGGCATTATCCCCTGTATCCCGTCATCACCACCAGTGAAGTGATACCATCGAAAGGTTATTTGCCATGCCAGTTGACCAAAGGCCAGGGTGAGGACCGTGAAATAAACCCCGCTGAGTCTTATGACCAAAAGACCAACGAGGATGGAAGTTATTACCGCTAAAACCAATCCTAGTCCGATAGCAGGCAAAAATAGTGAAGGTCCGTAATTTTTGACGACCAGTCCTACGGAGTAGGCCCCAAGCCCATAATAG
Source organism: Desulfomonilaceae bacterium (assembly GCA_050176095.1). GTDB lineage: Bacteria > Desulfobacterota > Desulfomonilia > Desulfomonilales > Desulfomonilaceae > CAITZA01. The sequence continues at coordinate 1,807 of JBFXII010000058.1, read as the reverse complement.
AGAGCCTGGCCGAATGATAACATTCCGGTCACACCGAACAGCATGTTGAAAGCTACCGCAAACATCCCCCAAATCAGGATGCTATTGGCTAACATGAGATGGTAATCTGATTGTTTCAGGAAAGGAACAGACCCAAAAACAATTACAAATAGGCCCCAGAAAATAATATCCTTACTGAATAGCGATTTTTTCATGGTTAAATCCTCCTGATTTTTCTGGATGCAAAAATGCCTTCCGGTTTGAAAATCAGGGTTAGAACCATGACCAGGTAATTGAACAGTGAGGCCCATTCGGGAGATGTCGCTACAGCAAAAGAATTAACCTCCCCCAGAATGAGAGCTCCAAGCCAAGCCCCCCAGAAATTTCCCATACCACCGATGACAACAACAATCAGGGAATCAATTATGACCTCTATTCCCGCCCCTGGCGACACCGACCTAAGAGGAGCGGCCAGAGCGCCGGCAAATCCGCCCATGGCAGTAGCTATCCCAAAGACCACTGTCATGGTCAGAGGCACATTTATGCCCAATGATCCCAGCATCTCCCGATCCAGTGCGGCAGCTCTGGCAATTCGTCCGGAACGGGTACGAGACAGGATTAGCCAGGCTATGACTACTATTACCAGACCTATTCCTATTATGGCCAGGTTATACGACGGAATGGACAGTCCGAAAATTTCTGCAGTTCCTGTCAAACCGGTAGGTCGTGGCAATGACTTGTATTCGGTTCCCCAGACAAGCTTTACCAGGTCATCAGTAACGAGGATGAAGGAATAGGTCAGCAGAATCTGAAATCCACCCTCTTCGGCTCGGCCATAAATTCTCCGGAGAAACAGAAATTCCGCAAGCATCCCGAAAATTCCAGCCCCAACGCTGGCTAACAGGACAGATAACCAAAAATTCGCATGCCAGACCGAAACCGCCTGATAGGCCAAATAGGCGCCGAGCATGTAGAATGAACCGTGGGCAAAGTTGAAGACATTGCCTACTCCAAAGATAAGAGTTAGTCCGCTAGCCACCAGAAAAAGCAACGTGGCCATCATCAGTCCACTAAGGAATTGCATTGCTATGAATGAAATGTCCATTATAAGCGCTCTCATATGGATGCGGACACTTCTGTTCCGCATCCATTGTTAATACGCAGACATTGACTATTTCTTTTTAAGTCTTTCAGCGTAGTCTTTTGGGGGCAGGAGGTCTTCAGCTTTATAAATCTTCCAATCACCAAGCATCATTTTCGCCGGCGGGAATTTGTCATTAGGCTTGGTCAAACCAATGGCCTGAACCTGAACAATTTGATGGGTCTCAGGATCAATGTAGGAGGTGAAACCCTCTGGATCTTCGGGCAATTGTATCTTCAGCCCTTCCAATGCCTTAACCAATGCCTCCGTGTCGTCCGGATTTCCAACTTTTTTTACCGCCTCAGCTATTGCATAAATTCCCGCGTAGGCGCCCTCAGCGGCATAAGTAGGATAACGACCGGTTCTCTTGAAAAATTTTTCTACGTATTCCTTGTTGAGCGCTGTTTCCGGCCAGTTGTTGTGATGACGAGCGCTCAAAACCAACCCCTCAGGCAATTCAGATCCCATCGCGCTCATGAGCTCATAGTTGCCGCCGGCGTCCGGATGGAAATACAGAGTCTTCTTGAATAAGCCGTAGGGTTGAGCCTGTTTTATGAAAGCAACAGTGTCACCACCCCAGAATCCGGCTACCAGGATGTCAGGTTTGTCGTTGATGATCGAGGTTATGAATGCAGTGTAATCCGGAGCAAAAAGCTTGGGCCAATACTCACCAACAGCCTTATATTT
>JBFXII010000057.1:0-11087 GCA_050176095.1 Desulfomonilaceae bacterium | reverse complement strand
TCAGGTTCACCATTTCAGGTATGCGCTGATTAGTCAATTGCCCTAACTTGTTCAAAAGAAGATATGGCTTATCCTGAAGACATTGAATCTCGAGTCCGACGGGCTCCTGGGGGGAGGATTTATTCCGGGGCTCGAAATAAAAGAGCTAAAGCTTCGCCGAAAAACAAACCATGGTAGTTGTTTTAAGCCTCCCCGTGTACCCTCTCAGCATTGACTGCTCTAAGCGGACCGGAAAGTTTCACTTCATGGGCGATCTTTTCTGAAAGCTGATCCTCTGCGGTTTCAAGATCATAATCAGACTGCAATCCCATCCAGAACCGGGCCGATGTCCCAAAATACCTGGCAAGACGTAGTGCGCTATCCGCAGTAACAGATCTCTTGCCATGAATTATTTCGTTTATTCGACGTGGAGGAACTCCAAGATCTCTACCAAGCCTGTTTTGAGAAAGACCCATAGGCTTCATAAATTCTTCAAACAGAACCTCTCCTGGATGAAGCGGCGTTAGTTTCCTGACAGTCATTTCTTTTGTATCCCTCATTTATGGTAATCTACAATTTCAACATCGTAAGCGTTACCGTTTCGCCACACGAAACAGATTCTCCATTGATCATTGACACGAATGCTGCATTGGCCTTTTCTATCACCCCCAAGTAATTCGAGGTGATTTCCCGGAGGGACCCGTAAATCGTCCAATGTTGCGGCTCTATGTAGCATCCTGAGCTTACGGAAGGCCACTCGCTGGATTTCGCTTGGGATTCGGCGTGACGGTTCGCGTTCAAAGAGCTTTTTAGTTTCTTTATCTCTGTAGCTCTCAATCATGAACTTTATAATATAACGCGTCACGTTATATGACAAGCGCAAAGTAAAAATATTTTATAGCATTGAACAAGGAGCCTTATCCTGAGACTTATTTTGATTTTCCCGTGGAGTGATTTCAGGGAGCCAGTCCTCTAACTATGGATTACTATTTTTTTGCCCAATTATTGACAGTCGGGCTTAACGGGACGACAATCAGGATTGCAATTGCTATCAGGAGATACTCCCCATGAATTCTTCCGGAGAAAAACTCACGAAAATAAAACGGAACTTTGTGACGGAAACAAAGAAATTAGTGGTTATAACCGCCTATATTATGCTGGTCATGCTGGGGCTCAGGATTTACAAGATAATGATCCTCGAAGAGTACCAGATCAGTTATTTTCATGTGGGGTTCAGTTTTTTTGAGGCGATGATCCTTTCCAATGTGATAATGCTCGGAGAGTTCCTGAAACTTGGTGAGCGTTTTAATGACAGGCCATTGATAGTCAGGACGGTTTATAAATCGTTTTGCATGAGTTTGTTGGCGCTGGTATTTTCGATAGTGGAGTATTCCGTCGAGGGGTTGATTGCCTCACGGAGCCTTTCCGGCGTATTGATAGAGATAGCCCTGAAGGGCAAGGGTGAGATGCTGGCTCACACGTTGTTGATATTCATCAACTTTATCCCGTTGTTCGCCATCTGGGAGACGGGCAGGGCCATGGGGAACGATCAGTTATTCCAGTTACTTTTCAAACGGCCTGATAAGGCTCTGCTGGATGAAGTTACATCAGCCGGCGGGTAGCGCATTCCCATGGAGCGCCGGCTCTAAAGGCATATTTTTTCGAAATGGAGAGAGTCATGTCATTCGATAACGACAGGGTTTCGGAATTCATTGACGCCTTGGGGGTATATGAGGAGCCTTTCGGAGTGTACTATTCCGATGAAGCCCCTGAAAACTGCATCATGCCAAAGTCCGGTGTCTTGCCGTCTGTGGAAGCTGAAGCGAAAGGTCAAGTGGACTGGAAGACCTTGCATGAAAATTTTTCATGCGTTGTCGGCCTGTTGTGGCGTGCTCGCAAGAAGCAGGTTGGCGCCTGTTTCGACGTGGAGCATTTCGGTTGTCTGGGCGGGGCTTTTTATCTGGGTTATCTCAAGCCTCAACTGGAGGGCATAATCTATTACGTGACAACCGGCATTCCCAACCAGATGGAGGGCGAGCATTACCTCGAGTCCCCCGAAGTCATGAGACACTTTCTGGACACTATAGACCCGAGGCCCGCGCCAAAGCGTTTCTGTGTGATGAAGCCCGTGAGCCAGTTCACTGATTCCGAACATCCCGAACTGGTGGTTTTCTTTGCCCGCGCTGAAGCCATCAGCGGCCTCAACCAGCTCGCATCATTTGTCACCAATGACTTTGAGGCTGTTATGTCACCGTTCGGCGCCGGTTGCTCCAGTATAGTTACCTGGCCTTTGAAATATCTGTATGACGGTCGTTTCAAAGCTGTCGTAGGCGGCTGGGATCCATCTGACAGGAAGTTCCTCAAACCTGATGAACTGACATTTTCCATGCCGACGGCAATGTTTGAGAGAATGTTAAACCGCTGGAAGGAATCGTTTCTTTCAACCGATACATGGGCTCATGTGAAAAAGAGGATTCAGAGGAGCAGAGTGGCTTGGGGTGAAGAATAAGAGCCAATACTGGTTATCAGGAATCATATCGAAGTTTGCGCATGATTTGGAATTTCATTGTCTATTCAGCCTGTCATTCCATTGAAAACCGTCATCCACGCTTGATGGATGCCGTACCGTGTCCGGCATGACAGGAAGGCTGAAAGCGGCGTCTTAGTTGCGATGAGCGCCGGGTTATCAGGGCGGTGTATCTAGCTCTTGCCGCTTTTTTGCTCCAATACCCGAAGGCTCTTTCGTTCTCCCATGGCGATGAGTGTGTCGCCCTCTTCAATTACCGCGCTGGGTCCGGGGTTGAAGACCATTTTGCCATGCGCCTTCTTGATCGCTATGATGATGAGGTTGAGGTCTCGCCGAAGATCCGTTTCCACAAGTGATTTTCTGCAGTATTGGGATTCGGAGGTGATCCTGATTTCCTCAAGCTCTATATTCATGTCCCTGTAATCCATGGCCACTTCGAGGAAGTTCATCACTTCAGGCTTGAGAATCCCCATCACCATCCGCATTCCACCAACCTGATAAGGGCTGATTACGCGGTTGGCGCCCGCTCGTAGCAATTTCTTGTGAGCGCTTTCCTCTCCTGCTCTGGCGATGATTTCAAGGTTCGGGTTCAATTCACGGGCCGAAAGCACTACATAGACGTTGGAGGCGTCGGAGTTCAGGACGGACACAAGACCGCGAGCGGACTTGATATTGGCCGAAAGCAGGACATCCTCATCGGTTGCGTTCCCCGGCGCCAGGTGATAGGCGAGGTCTATGATCTTGAGCTGGGTTTCAGGCGAATTCTCTATCACAACGAAAGGTATGCCCCGAACATGAAACTGATGGCATACATATGCGCCCATACGCCCGAAACCACACACAACGAAATGACCTGATATCTTCTGAATCGCCTTCATCGAACGCCGCCTCGTAATTATTTTCTCGACTTCGCCTTCAATCAGCATTCTGCTGCCGTTGATCAAAACATAGCCTACAACTCCAAAGCCAATGAAAATGAGGAATATCGTGAAGACGCGTCCCAAATCACCAAGGGGATGCACCTCCTGATACCCGATGGAGCCAATAGTGATGACTGTCATGTATAGCCCGTCGAGAAGAGTCCAGCCCTCAAGGAACATATAACCGAGTGTTCCGGCTATTATTACCAGGACCAGCCCTATAAGGGATCTGAAAACCAGATTGCTAGACATAAATTAACGGCTCCATAAAACTCGGCGCCTCATTGACGCCTAGAACTAATACCAACTCAATGTGTCACTAATTAAACTTGATCATTGGGGCTGATCTTATATAACTCACAATTGCCAACCAATGAAATTATTTTGAACATACAGGCAAGTCAATCTAAGTTTTTCTTCGATGTTTTTTTTACGATCGGATTGGCTTGATATGCGTGAGAACAAAAGTTATTCTGTAATGTGGAAACATTATACGGGTTAGTAGTTGATTACACTGACGGTTAACGACGGAGAATGAAATTGATAAAAATAGCCTTTGACATAGATGGCGTGGTGTTACGGTCAATTGAGGTTATCCTGGAGCACATCAACGAATCCACGGGTAAGACCCTTGGAGTTAATGACTTGCTTACGTGGGACCTTGAGCCTCTTGGACTGACACGGGATACCTTGTGGAATTCCGTGGATCACATGTACAGACAGGATTATATTGAACCGTATGAGGGCGCTGAGGACGTCTTGTGGGAGATATATGAACTAACAGGACAACCGCTGCTGTTCATTACAGGCCGGCATGATCCGACTACCGCGCGTAAGCAGCTCGAGTCACTAAACTGGCCGGTGAGAACACCGGAAATCATAGTCACCGGCGGAGACCGCGATAAACGGCTCTATCTCAACGAAACGGGGGCTAATTTCATCGTAGAGGATGATTACCTGCATGTCCGGGATTATCTGGGTCTTGGAATTGGGGTGGGGTTGATGGTTCAGCCGTGGAACAAAAACTGCGAGGCGCCGGTCACATGCAAGTTTGACCGCTGGCACGATGTCAGGGAGTGGTTTGTCGAAGGTATGTGCAATTCTTGATTACTCAATTGCCAAGTAATTTCAAATTAAGGGAAAAATAAAATGAGTTTTTTCGGGAAACTTTGGACAAGGATAAGGGGAATATTCATCAACGCTGGTGATGACGTGGTTTCGTCAAGCCCTGAAGCTATACGGGCTACTTACGCGACGGCCATAGACGAATCCAAGAAACGCTACCTCGAAATGGAAAAAGCGGTGGCGCTTTTGGCCAGAGAGCGTGAAAAGACGGAACAGTTGCTCAAGGACCTTGAAAAAGAGGAAACCGAAATAAAGAGCCGGCTCGAAGGAGCTCTGGCGGCCGCTGAATCAGACCCGGCCAATCCGGTCCATCGAGAGGCCGGCGCAAGATACCTTACCAGGATTCAGGAGATTGACGAAAAACAGGCCGCTCTCTCACAGGAACTTGAGGCTCAGAAACTCAAGGTCGAGGATTACAAGGCTCGCTTGCGATCATTCAGTGACGACATCGACAAGCTCAAGAGAGAGCAGGGCGAGATGGTGGCGGAATTCGTTTCAACCCAGCAAATCATTCAGCTTGAGTCTCGTCTTAGAGGACTGGCCGAATCTTCCGTCGATGACTCGCTAGTCACAATAAGAGACAAGGTCGGCGCCATGAAGGCTCAGGCCAAGATTGCCACCGAAATGCGTCAATCCGGCAAACAGCAGCTCGATGACCAGTATCACAGGATAGGCGCCGAAAAACAGGCGCAGGCAAAATTTGACGAATTGCTAAAAAATCGGTCAAAACAAACACCCACGCCCGAGAAAGCAAGAGATTTGGGATAAGCGCCCAGGGTTAATCACGAAAGGAGCATGTTAATAAACGTTAATATGGCAGGCAATTCAGTCATTCCACCCAAATTTGCCCAACGCATCATTGATAAATACCTGTCATCCCAATCGACAGCGTTTGTCATCTACGGTAACACCAAGGACATCTATCCTCTGGAGGATGGGAGTCACTACGCTCCCCTGGTGGAATTCCTTATCGACGCACTGATCAAGCCGAAGAAATCATCAGCCCCTAAAATAGTTCTGATTTATGACCCTGCGGAAGGCATCAGCTTTCATGATCCGCTGGACCGTGAATTCGTTTCGGATCGTATTGGCGAAGAACGCCTGGATAGGCTGCTGTCAGCTTCCAGGGTTGATATGATCACGGCGTTGGATACTCTTCGTGAGTTCATGAAGCTCGATGATCCGGGTTACAACTTCACAAGACCGCTCAACAGGTCGTTTGCGGTAATAATAAAGCATTGCGAGGCTGTTGCGCCGATGCAGCCGTATGGCGCCATGGCGGACTCGGACAGGCTCAAGGTTATCACTCTGGAGAACTGGCTATCCGATGACAGGTTCGTTATTTCAAATCACATAGTCTTCCTGATCAGTGAAACGCTTAGTGAGGTGAGCAATCGAATTGTCGAACTCCCTTACGTGTCAGCGATAAATATCGAACGCCCTTCGGACGAGGAGCGAAGAGCTTTCCTCAAACACCTGACCAGTTCAAATTCATCGATCAACCCCGGGGATATCGATCAGTTAATTTTCAGTTCCGCCGGGTTGAGCCTCCTGTCAATAAGGCAGATTGTGAATCAGGCCGCTTACAGGGGTGTGAAGGCCGACCCATCACAAATCTTCGAAAAGGCCAGGGAAATAATAGAAAAGGAACTTGAAGGCCATGTTAGCTTTCTTGATCTGAATTACGGTTTTGAGAAAGTCCTGGGATGCGGGGCATTGATAGAAAAGCTCAATGAGCTGAAAACCTTTCTCAATGGCTCCGATCCCGATCTCATGCCTGTGGGGATTCTTGTTCCGGGAGCCAATGGCGTTGGAAAAACGTTTATCTTCAAGGCTTTCGCCAAGGAATGCGGCTGGATAGCGGTAGAGCTGAAAAACGTGCGTGGCCAGTATGTTGGCCAGACGGAGAGTAACTGGGAACGGATTCGCTCCGCTCTTGAAGCCATGGGAAAAGTCATGGTGTTCTATGATGAGGCCGACACCGAAATTGGCAGCCGAAGCCCTCAGAGCCATGATGTCGACAGGCGGCTTTTTGGCGCCATGCTGAAAATGATGTCAGATCCGAAGAACAAGGGCCGGATAGTATGGATTATCATAACGGCGCGTCCTGACCGTCTTGAGCCTGATATTAAACGTTCCGGAAGGGCGGGGGAGCATATTCCCGTTTTTGACATTCATGGCGCCGAACGTACGGAGTATGTCCGCGCGATCTTCGCGAGGGCAGGCGTAGATCTTGACCAAACTCCCACTGAACACCAGGAAAAGATCTTCAGACTTACAGCAAAATACTATCCCGCGGATTTCGATCAACTCCTGACTGAACTAAAGCGTAGAAAGGCCCTTGATGGCTCAATAGATCATGAAATCGTCATCAGGGAAGCGATAAATTTTATGCCATCGGATTTGTCAAGGCAGCGGGAGTTACAGGAGTTGCTCGCTGTTCTTGAATGCACCTCACGAAGGCTCTTACCAGAGAAATATGCGAACCTTCCCCGCGAATATGTGGAACAGCAATTGGAAGAAATACGAATGTCCATGAGAAATAAGGCATGATCGTTCTAGGTATAGAAACATCATGCGATGAAACATCAGCGGCCATCACGGTTGACGCTTCAAGGATTCTGTCAAATGTGGTTGTGTCCCAGATTGACATACACAAGCAATACGGTGGCGTAGTGCCGGAGCTTGCTTCGCGCAAACACATTGAATCAATTTCCTGGGTAATAGCCAGAGCTTTTGAACAGGCGGGCGTTACTCCTGCGGATGTGGATTGCATTGGTGTGACGAGAGGTCCCGGGCTTATTGGATCATTGCTGGTCGGGGTAGGGGTGGCCAAATCAATGGCCATGGCTCTCAAGAAACCCATATGCGGGGTGAATCACCTCCATGGACATCTTTTCGCTTCTTTTCTCGAACGGCATGATCTACAATTTCCGTTTGTCGGTATGGTGGTCTCTGGTGGTCACACGACAATATTTCATGTGAAATCAGTAACCGACATTACGGTAATGGGGAAGACAAGGGATGACGCCGCAGGCGAGGCGTATGACAAGGTATCCAAGCTCCTGGGACTGGGCTATCCCGGTGGCGCAATAATAGAAAAAATGGCTGCCCAATCCTCCACCAATGACATGAAACTTCCACGAGCCCTGATGGAAAAGGACAATCTGGATTTTTCATTCTCCGGTCTTAAAACTGCGGCGCTCAAAAAGTCCGAGGAAATATTCGGTGTGCGGCGGACGGATAACATTCCCGGAAGCTTTCACGCCATTGACTATGATCGTAACGACCCGGCGGTTGATTCGAACCTGAGGAGGATTTGCAAAGCTTTCCAGGAAGCGGTCCTCGATGTGCTCGTCACCAAAGGCTTATGGGCCGCTCAGAGTTTGGGAGCTGACAAGATAGTGGTTTGCGGAGGGGTGGCGGCTAATCAGGCGCTCAGGCGAAGATTCTCGGAACACGGCCGGGCCGTCGGGATAGAACCGATATTTCCGTCGCTGCCGCTTTGCGCTGATAACGCTGCGATGATTGCAGCACGGGCCTTCTTCCTTTCGCAGGAACAACTATTCGACGAACTTGATTTTGGCGCATTGAGCAGATTCTAAAACGGCTGTGACATCAACGCCGGCAAAGACCAATTTTGGAGTGAGAAATGGAAAATCAGGAATTGACCCGAATCTTTGATGAGGTGTCCATACGGGAGCGTGTAGCGGACCTGGGTCGTCAAATTTCGAGGGATTATCCTGACGGTGGAGTTGTCTTCATAGGCATTCTCAAGGGAGCTTTCGTGTTCATGGCCGACCTGGTCAGGGCTCTTGAAAAACCCTGCCACATAGAGTTTGTGAGAATTTCATCCTATGGCTCATCCAAGACAAGCAGCGGTTGTTTAAACATACTTCTGGACATAGGCTCTTCCATCGATGGAAAGGACGTCATCCTGGTTGATGACATAGTTGATACGGGCCTCACTCTTAGCCAGTATCGTGACCAATTGCTGCAGCGCAATCCGAGGAGCCTCAAGATCGCAGCCCTCATAAACAAGACCGGTAGACGCGAAAAAAGCGTAAGCCTGGATTATTGCGGATTCGATATCGAAAAGGGTTTTCTGGTAGGTTACGGATTAGACTGTGATGAGCAATACCGCAATCTTCGAGGAGTGTATTCCGTAGACGCTTCGCATTGATGTGGTGGCCAGGAAACCTCGGCGTCCAGAAGGTTTATAACACCAGTTTATTAACCAGGAACTATTTAGGAGGGGGGGCTAGTATGGAGCCTCTATTTCTTCAACGAGTCCATCAGCAACGGCTTCAGCTGTGTCACGCCAAAAATGATTGACCCAAGCCAGCCACCAATACAGCCCGACAAAAACAGCTGCGCCTGTTCAACTTTCTGAAACACGATCTTGTAATACAAAAAACCGTCAACCAACAGGAAGGAAACTATTGCGGCGAGCAGGAACACGCGCCTGAAGCTGTTCTGTTTTATCTTCAGGAGCATCCCTGACAGGAAGAAAATCAACATGATGGCTGCGGAGCCTATCGCAAATCCCATAAATCCGGATTTCAGAAATAAATTGTAGTCCATAACTTACCAACGTTTAATGAATTGCCTGTTTTCTTGCGGGATGTGAATGTCATGACGGCCCTAGTCATAAGACTGCACATCGGTGGACATTTTCAGGTAATCAACTCCGTAAATTATCCGCCCCTCGTCCTTATTCTTGTATAGCAGGACCACATGGTCGCCCTTAATGGGTAGCCGTGGGGGGTGGAAGCGAACTTTCCATCTCATTATGAAACGCACCGGATCGTTCTGGCCGTCCGGAACTATCCATAAATAACGGTCGTCAAAGTCTACGATTGTGCCTTCAATTCTCTTTATCGGGTCGGCTATGGCCGTTTGGCAGGCCAGCAACAACAGGATTGAAAAACAGATTATTAGCTTGGCGAACTTCATCAGATGTTATTATTTGGAATTGCCTCCTTCAGAGTCGCCCAATGAACTGGACAAGGCCCGGCGACAACAAAAATTGCCTACAGGACTTAATTTGTTTGTGACACTGGAACGCATAATTTGTTCAACCCGGATGAAATGGACAGAGGGGTTCGTATGAAACATCCCCCTCTGTGTCATTGAATTAAAGCTTGAAAGTGTCAATCATGGATAGGGCGGCTTTTCTGCCGGCTCCCATGGCCAGAATGACTGTGGCTGCTCCGGTCACGATGTCTCCACCGGCCCACACCCTGTCCTTGCTGGTCTTGCCGGTTTCAGGATCAGCGACAATGTTGCCCCACTTGTTTGTTTCCAGGTTCTTTGTTGAGGTAGGCACCAGTGGGTTCGCCGCATTTCCGATTGCCACGATGACCGTGTCACATTCCTTTTCATAAATGGCGCCTGGAATCGCCTCAGGACGCCTTCTTCCGGAAGCGTCCGGCTCACCAAGCTGCATTTTCTGGAGCTTGAGGCCGACAGCCCAGCCGGTTTCATTTCCGATTATTTCAAGAGGCGCGCTAAGAAGTTCGAACTTCACACCCTCTTCTTCCGCGTGATGGACCTCTTCAGCCCTGGCAGGAAGCTCGGCCATCGTTCGTCTGTAAACGATCGTAACCTCTTGGGCTCCAAGTCTCAATGAAGTCCTCGCCGCATCCATTGCGACGTTTCCACCGCCGAATACAACAACACGGCGTCCTTTGGCCACCGGAGTGTCGGCTTCGGGGAACATGTAAGCCTTCATCAGATTCGCGCGTGTCAGAAATTCATTCGCAGAGTAAACCCCATTGAGGTTTTCCCCCGGTATCTTGAGGAACAGCGGAGCCCCAGCCCCAGAACCGATGAACACACCATCGAATTTGCGTTTTTCAAGTAAGTCATCAACCGTTTCAATCCGTCCGATGACCCAGTTGGTCTTGAATTCCACTCCCATTCTTCTGAGTTCATCAACTTCCGCACGGACTATCGCTTTGGGAAGACGAAATTCAGGAATTCCGTAAACCAGAACGCCTCCGAGTTCATGAAGGGCCTCAAAGACAGTTACTGCAATACCTTTCTTGATGAGGGCGCCGGCCATTGTAAGACCTGCAGGGCCGGATCCCACTATACCAACCTTCAAACCTGTCGGTTTCGGTAACTCCGGAAGCTTACCGTCGCCGTGTATAGCAGCGTAGTCAGCAACGTATCTCTCAAGTCTCCCGATGGCGCATGGCTCATTCTTGCCCTTCGCGCCAACGACACACTTGGATTCACACTGTGATTCCTGAGGGCAAACCCTCCCTGCGATACGGGGAAGGCTATTTTTCTCTTTTATCTTCCATGAAGCCCCAATCAGGTCACCGGCTTTAACCATAGCGACGAAATCAGGAATGTCTACCTCAACGGGGCAGCCCTTCATGCAGGAAGGCTTCTTACACTGTAGGCAACGGCTAGCCTCTAATAGGGCCAGGTCATTATCATAGCCTAATGCAACCTCATAAAAATTATGCGCCCTTTCTATGGGGTCCTGCTCAGGCATCTTCTGCCTTGGAACTTTAGGTTTTTTT
>JBFXII010000056.1:0-11112 GCA_050176095.1 Desulfomonilaceae bacterium | reverse complement strand
CTGAAGAAGAACTAAATCGTCTCTTCCGGGAAGCCCAGGCTGAAGGTAAGAAAACCACACAAAAGATATTGCGGCGCCAAGAAGGTTAATGAAAAGATTTATCAAATATATTGAAAGCAATCGGCTCGATGCATTATCTGCGTTTGCATTTCCCATCGTCAGTGATTCTCCCGAAAAAATCGACTATAGAAATGATCTGAAACTATCGGTGTTTCATTTTCCCTTTTTACAGCTTACAATGAATTGAGAAAATAGGCAGTTTTATCAATTACCTCGTTTGACGACTTTCATGAGCTCCTGCTTATTTCGGCAAGACTTGTTATGGTCCAATCATATCACCGAGTTTGGCATAGGAAGCTTAAACTCCTTACAAGATGTATTTTGATCGACTGTTCAAATGGTTAAATAGAATAACTTATTTCTAGTTTTATGTCGTTGTGGTGACCTCGGTAAAAAGAATTTTATTTTTTGATAAATCTGTTAAAATTTGATTATATGGGAATTCTTTTGATACAAACAAATTTCGACAAATTCTTTGACAAAATAATATTTTTTCTGGACACGCAAAAATGACCCTTGAAAAAGAATCCGTTAAGCTGACATCAGCTATGGAGGATTACCTGGAGGCCATATATCATTTGGAGCAGGAGAGGCGGATTGCGCGAGTACGTGATATTGCGCAAAGACTTAATGTTCGAATGTCATCAGTAAGCGCTGCTTTGAAAACGCTGGGATCAAGAGGGTTGATAAAATATGACCCACACCAATTTATAACTCTCACTCCGAAAGGTCTCTCGAGAGCAAAAGAAATTGTTAGAAATCACGAAATTCTGAAAAGGTTTTTGACCAGAATTCTGCAGATTGAAGAATCGACCTCTGAAGATAACGCCTGCAGAATTGAACATCACCTTGATCCAGAAGTTATTGAAAAACTCATACGATTTGTGGAAATGGTTGAGCTTTGTCCAGTCGAACATATTAAAAGATTCGAAAAGTATAATAAAACCTGTGAGAACTGTGTGCCTTGTCTTGAAGAAGCAATGAAAAAACTTAATACACGGACACAGGCCCAGAAAGACGCTATGGAAGCAGGATTAACGCTCTCCGAAGCTAACCAAGGCGATCAACTTCTAGTGGGGTCCATCTTCGGAACAAAAGACTTTCGAGAAATCCTCTCAAACGATGGAATCAAAATAGGAGCAATGGTAATACTTGAAAAACTCGACCCTGCCGCCGAATTCATCACTCTAAATATAAACGGCTACCACGTCACAATTTCTAAAAAAGACGCAAAAAAGATATTTGTAAAACCTATATGAGATTTTTCAAATTCTATGATGAATACCATCCTAGAACAAATATTTTAATGCAATACTGATTAGTATTACCAAAACACCTGCGGCAACCAAATATGGACCTGCCTTAATCTCTTCATTTATTTGAGAAGGCGTATGCCTTTCCGTGCATCCTCCACCACAATTACTGCAATTATGTCCTGTAGCCATCTTCAATCCTCCTTATATCAACAACCCATATATTATTAAAATACTCAAGTTTTATCTACTGTGATTAGATGCCATTAGATTCAATAAAGTTCACAATACCGACAAACTGAACAAATGATCTGTAAAAAGTATTTATTAACTACTAGTTATTAAATCTAGTTACCAACAGTTTCTGTATAACAATATCTTTTACTCTCAATAGGAGTCCACGATAGCTCAATTCCAACCATTAAAATATTAATGTCAAATATGATATAATATACGCTACATATTCATTATATTAAGTATTTATATTGGCATTATTGTTCCAAGTGTGGTATTATCTCTTCATCATTTACGATCACCGCGTCTCTTTTTTCGTTTTATTAGAATCAAATTTCTGGGTGATCATTGTTCAAGTGTAATTTTAGACGATATTTATGGCAGAAAAGAAAAAATTAAAAGAAAGTCATTTCAAGAAATTACCAGGGATTGAAGTGTGCTCTCCCAGGTCTACCCGGGAAGACGCGCTAGGTATAGCCCTTATAGCAGTTTCACTTTTTCTTTTTCTCTCATTATTTTCATATGATCCGCGAGACCCATCATTCAATGTAGTCACCACTAGGCCGTCTGTCTCCAATCTCTGTGGGCTTATTGGTTCTTATATATCTGACGGGTTGGTTCAAGTTCTGGGAATAGGGTCTTTTTTTGCTCCAATTGCGCTGCTTTTGGTGGTTTTGCATATATTCAATCCTTCCAAAAGCAGATTAACATTTTTGGATTATTCGAGTTTATTGGGACTTATTCTTGTCTTGTCAGGTCTTTTAGACAGGTATATCTCGGCTCAATTATTCAGGTTTCCTGCGGAATTGCCTGGTGGAACCATAGGAGCCTTTTTCAATGGGGCTATTACCAAATTTTTCGGAACAGCAGGAGGCATTTTAGTTAGTTTTACATTTTTGCTGATTTGCTCACTTCAACTCACAAAACGTTCCATTCGCCGGTATATCTACGCTCTGGCAACCGCAGGTCAAATTCCCACATGGTTGATGAATTTTGGCTTAATCAATTTTAAGGAATTTGCTCATCGATTCAAGTCTAGCCTTAAGAATCGGATGCTTTCAAAGCCAGACAATCTGGCTCCAATTCAAAAATTGGAGAACAGTTCAGCGACAAACGACAGAATACAATTGGAAACTGTCGATGTCTTGAAAACAACAGTGACAGATTCTCATTTGATGGACAATCGCGAAATTGAGGTTCG
Organism: Desulfomonilaceae bacterium; assembly: GCA_050176095.1. GTDB lineage: Bacteria > Desulfobacterota > Desulfomonilia > Desulfomonilales > Desulfomonilaceae > CAITZA01. The sequence continues at coordinate 8,364 of JBFXII010000056.1, read as the reverse complement.
TTCTTGGGAAAGGCTGTCTTGTCTGCCAGTGGATGATGTGCTGGAATTTAACTCTATAGTTGGACCTCAAGAAATGGAACACTTAAATCCACTTTCAAATGATCTAAAAACGCAAGAGAAAGCAAACCAGACCACAGATCCCAAAGTATTTAAATGGAAATCTATTGAAATACCCCTGGATTCATTGGGCTCTCCTGATGAATCAGAAATCTTAGAAGAACCCGAATTAACGGTCACAGGTCAGGGCGAAACTTCCGTCACAGATGATTTTGGACAATCTCTATCTGAAAAGGATAAGGATCAGATTCTTGGTCGTTCGATAAAAGTGACAAAAAGAGCTGATGAAGAACCATTGATCTCAGATATAAAAGAAATTGTCCTCGAGGATTCAGACTATCAATTACCGAACATAGATCTTCTTGATGACCCTCCAGTTTCAACTAGAATAATTGATAAAAAATTGCTCGAACACAATGCTCGCGTGCTCGAGCAGAAACTTGCCGACCTGGGTATCAAGGGAGAAGTGGTGGAAATCCACCCGGGACCTGTCATCACAATGTACGAGCTAATTCTAGCTCCGGGTATTCCCCTACGCAGGGTTCTCAATACATCAGACGATCTAGCCATGGCTTTAAAATCAGGTTCAACTCGAGTGGTTGCGCCCATTCCAGGAAAAGACACCGTTGGTATAGAGGTCCCCAATTTAAATAGGGAAATTGTTTATTTCAAAGAGATAATAGAGTCAAAAGCATTCATCTCTTCAAATACTCCCCTCAAAATGGCATTAGGCAAGGAAATTGATGGTGAGCCTTTTGTTTCAAGCCTGGCAACAATGCCTCATCTACTAATAGCTGGTGCAACTGGAACCGGAAAGTCTGTTGGACTTAATTGTCTAATTTGCTCGTGGCTAATGTCATGTAGTCCCGACGATGTAAAATTTCTTATGGTTGATCCTAAAAAGCTTGAGCTGTCATACTATCAAGATATACCTCATCTCATTCATCCGGTAGTTACGGAAGCAGAAAAGGTCCCCAAGGTTCTGAGCTGGGCTATTAGAGAAATGGAACGTCGTTATGAGTTACTTAGTAAAGCTGGGGCAAAAAATATTGAAGGCTACAATCGAAAACTGAAAGCTAGCGACTTAAAAATGGAATCTGAGTCTGAAGTTCCTACTAAACTTCCATACATAATAATTATAATTGACGAGCTTGCCGAGCTCATGATGGTAGCAGCCAAAGATATTGAAATTTCAATAGCCAGACTGGCTCAAATGGCTAGAGCGGCTGGAATTCATCTCATTTTGGCCACGCAAAGACCTTCGGTAGACGTCATTACCGGAGTTATAAAGGCTAATTTTCCGGCCCGTATTTCCTATCAGGTTTCAGCAAAGCCTGATTCTCGAACAATTCTGGACACTGTTGGCGCTGAGAATCTGTTGGGTATGGGAGATATGCTTTTTCTTCCCCCCGGAACTTCCAAAATGAGACGTCTTCATGGCGCTTTTGTTTCAGAGAATGAGATTAGGAAAATCGCTGACTTTACAAAGTCTCAGAGGGCGCCCGTTTATTTGAGCGAAATTACTTCAGCAGTGTTGGAAGAAGATTCAGCTTCGAGCGCCACTGATTCTATCGATGATGAGAAATATGATGAGGCTGTAGCCCTCGTGACAAGGCTTGGCCATGCTTCAATTTCCCTAATTCAAAGACACATGAGAATCGGCTATAATAGAGCAGCTCGAATCATTGAAGCCATGGAGGGGGAAGGAATTATTGGGCCATCCGATGGCACTAGTCGTCCCAGGGAAGTATTGGCCAGATCTCTGGATTTTATTCCCGATACAAGAATCGGCGCATAAATGTCTCACACCTGAGTTGAGCAGAGAAATTAGCTGCCCTGTAAAATAATTAGAAAAAAATGTGATTGATAAAAGAGTCAGGCCAATTTTCTTCCATCAATTCGGCAACTTTGCTAGGCGCCGAGTTGCCCGCATTTTCTATGAAAGGCAACACCGCCACAGGAATATCTCTTAAAATGCATGACAAATCCTTCGGGGTGTATTCTTCCTCAGGTCCTTGGTTTTGGTTGGTTGACGATAGAATTAATGCCTTTAATTTTATACCCCTTTTTTCAAGAGCCTCCATACTTAGCAGGCTGTGATTGATAGTTCCTAGCGACATCTTTGCTACCAATATTGTAGGAAATTTCAAATCAAATATTATATCAATCATTGATTTAGCTTCTTCCACAGGGGTCATCAAACCACCTGCCCCTTCCACAATCAACATTTCCGCGTCTTCGGCCAGAGCTAATATGTGTTCGACAATATCTGCTACCTTCAGATTTCTATTTTCCATAGCCGCAGAACGATAAGGTGCCGCAGGAAGAGCAAATCTGTACGGAGCGCAGTCATCCAGAGAGAAAGATCTTTCGCCAGCTTCCCACAAAATCTTTCCATCTATAGACTCTAACATGCCGCTTGCAACCGGACATCCAGTTTCAACCGGCTTCACACCAACACAGTTTATTCCTCTTTTTCTAGCCAGTTTGATCAGACCAGAAGAAACTACAGTCTTTCCGACTCCAGTATCAGTGCCTGATATGAATATTCCAGGCATTTTAGTTAGCTCCACAAATTTCCATTATAGATAGGGCTGTTTTGGAAACCAGAAATTCCAGTTCATCTTCAGTTATGCACAGGGGAGGCATTATAACTACCACATCGCCAAGCGGTCTCAGAATAACCCCATGCTTTCTAATATTCTGCGTGACCAAAGTGCCGGTTCGCTTTTCAACAGGATATGGAGTTCGTTTATCTCTATCCTCAGCTAGTTGTATTCCTACCATAAAACCGCATTGTCTTACATCCGATACATGAACCAGTGGGCTGATCTTCTCATCGAGCAACTCTGACAGAACACTTATTTTAGGTTGGATCTGCTCGATGACTTTGTCTTCTTCAAACATTTTGATGCAGGCATTTGCCGCAGCACAAGCAAGCGCGTTCCCCGTATAACTGTGTCCATGAAAAAACGTTCTGTAGTCGGAGTAGGAACCCAGAAATGCTTCAAAGATCTTATCTGTAAATAAAGTTGCCGCTAGTGGTAAATATCCGCCAGTAAGACCTTTAGCTAAACAAATTATGTCAGGAACAACTTTTTCCCTTTCGCACGCAAACATTGCTCCTGTCTTACCGAAACCTGTAGCCACCTCATCACAAATCAGTAAAATTTCGTGATTACGACATATCTGCTCCAAGGCTTTGAGGAAACCCGGTGGATGAACTATCATTCCGGCTGCCCCTTGCACCAGAGGCTCCACTATCAATGCGGCTATCTCGTGAGACCTCTCTGAGACTAGTTTTCTGAAATTTTCTAAACATCTTTCTTTGACTTCCTCGGGCGTAAGATCTGGGGATTCATATGGAAAAGGAGTTGGAATAGCGCATGTTTTAAAAAGTAATGGATTAAAAATACTATGAAATAAATCTATCCCTCCCAAACTTACTGAACCTATGGTGTCTCCGTGATAAGCCCGGTCTAAACCTACAAAAATTTTCTTTTCAGTGCGTCCGAGATTTTTCCAATATTGAAAGGCCACCTTCAGAGCGACTTCCACTGCAGTTGACCCAGAGTCTGAATAAAATACTTTATTAAGACTTTCGGGGGTTATCGCGACCAACTTTTCGGCCAGCTCAATGGATGGAACTCCAGCTAGTCCGAGCAACGTAGAATGAGATATTTTTTCGAGTTGGGATTTGATCGAATCATTGAGTCGGCTATTGTTGTGACCATGGACATTGACCCACAGTGATGAAACACCATCAAGATATCTGTTTCCATTAGTGTCGATTAACCAAGCGCCTGTTCCACTCTCTACAACTATATTATTTGAACTTAGCCAGTCCTTCATTTGAGTAAATGGATGCCAAATATATTTCTTGTCTAGTGATTCCCAATCCCTCATTCAAAACATCCCCTATGTTAGTTTGGGTCAACTGATCTCAGTTTGATCTGCGAATGCTGATCGGTCAAAACGATAATCACCCGTGAAATAAGAAAGAGCCCCCAAGCCGATGCTTACAAATAGACTGAAAATGTGATAAACAGTCGCAAACGATACCGCCACAACCGCCTGAATACCGTAGAGCGCCAAAGCATAACGACCTGCGGCATGAAAAGTTCCTATGAAACCCGGAGCCGATGGGATGGCCACAGCTAGAGCTATGAAAACCTGAATAGTTACTGCCACGAGGAAAGACGCTTCAATACCGAAGGCAAGTAAGAAAACATAAGTAGTTGCAGAGAAAAGAACCCATAGCGTTACTGAATACAGCAGAATAAACAAGGCCCTTTTCGGGTTAGCCATCACTTCCACACCTTCCAGAAGTTTTCGAAAAATGGCATCAAGAAGGGCCGCTATTCGAGCTGGAAAAATACTGAGAATTTTCTCAACCAAATTTTGAACAAAAACCTTTTTTGCTAGCATCAAGAGAACAAGAAGATAACCCAACACCAAGGCTGCCAGAAGTATTTGTCCAAAGACTGAGTATTGTCTTGAAACTTCCGGAGTTTTCCACAAAACTGCTCCTAGCAAAATCAGTAAACCTGTCATATCGAAAAATCGTTCAACAAGTACGGCGCCAAAAACACTTGAAAAAGAAACTCCTCTTTGGTGAAGCAAATATGGCCTTACAAATTCCCCGAGCCTAGCTGGCATGATAACATTAGCTGCCGCCCAAATGTTAAGTAAATCCCAGAGCATTTTGGTCGATAAAGAACAAAAAGGACTTAAAATAAGACCAAAGCGTAAAGCTCGAATAAATTGACAGCCTACAGCAAAAATTAATCCTGGAATCAGGTAAGTTGGTTTTAATTGGGCCAATCCTTCTACAAAATCGCTCCAGGAGATATCTCTAAACGTCAACCACAAGAAAAACAACCCGAGCGCTAGACCAACAATTATTAATAAGTTTCTTTTATGGTTATGATTTGCCATCAGGCTTTCCTAAATTATCCATAAAATATGAAATCGTAGAGTCCAATCCCTCTTCTAACGCAATAGTCGGTTTCCAATTTAGGGTTTTCCTGGCTAGGCTAATGTCAGGTTTTCTGCGGATTGGGTCATCTTTTGGAAGAGATTTGTACGTAATTTTAGATTTAGATTCAGGAATCATTTCAAGTATCGTTTCGGCTAATTCTTTGATCGTGACCTCATGAGGATTCCCAAGATTCATGGGCCCACTTTCCTCACTATGCATAAGCTTCATGAGTCCATCAACCATGTCTGAAACAAAACAGAAGGATCTCGTTTGAGACCCGTCACCATATATGGTTATGTCTTCGTTTTTCAAGGCCTGACATATGAAATTGCTCACCACTCTGCCATCATTGGGTAGCATTCTTGGACCATAGGTGTTGAAAATTCTTGCTATCGCTACATTGACATCGTTGTAGTCTTTGTAACCAACGGTCAAGGTCTCGGCAGCTCGTTTACCCTCATCATAACATGCTCTTGGTCCAACTGGGTTGACGTTACCGTGATAGGACTCGGTCTGTGGATGGACTTCAGGGTCCCCATAAACCTCCGATGTCGATGCCAACAAGAAACGAGCCTTCAGACGTTTGGCTAAACCGAGCATGTTTAAGGTTCCAAGAACTGATGTCTTGAGAGTTTTTATGGGATTGCTTTGGTAGTGAATAGGAGAAGCTGGACATGCTAAATGGTAAATTTCATCAGCTTCAATTAAAATTGGGGACACAATGTCATGACGTATGAATTCGAAATTAGGGTTATCCATCAACGGGAATATATTTCGTTTAGCGCCAGTAAAAAGGTTGTCCATGCATATCACAGAATACCCTATCCCCAAAAGATTCCGACATAGATGGCTACCTATGAAACCTGCCCCGCCAGTAACTAACACTGTTTTCATCAATAATGCTCCTAAAAAATCAGGAAGATTTTTTAGTATCCACAAGCAAACAAAGTATGTCAATCCCCAAACTTCTTGAAAAATTTGGATATCATTACTTGAAAATTCGTTCTGATATATTGATGATTTCCATCGGCCATTCCATTATTGCATACAAAGGCTTGGGTGATTTTTTATCATTCGGACCATTCGCGTTTTCCAAATATCAATTTTATCTCTTAGGCCCACTGATTCTGTTTTCACGCTGAAAGGACTAAGCTGAATTCCACATAATTCTTCTAAAAATTCAGCTTCACTAATAAAACTCTGTGTTTTATAATACCTAGACATGTAGGCGCCTGGAATCTTCATAATTCTATCTCGGCTTTTTTGTCAGATAGGTGGGTGAGTTTTACATAATTAATAAGCTAGGGAGTTCTAGAACGCTTGGTAAAATGAATAGTTCAAAATCAGATTACACACCTTTTTCACTCATCGTGATTCTGTTGGCAGCCTATTGCCTAATCGTAACCACAGTTTCGGGAGATATTGGTTTTGAAGGTGATGATTGGTGGATTTTTAGCTGGCCCTATTGGAACAGCTTCCCTCAGTCGATCATAATTTATGCTAGAGAGTCATTAAGACCATTGGAAGGCGTTTATTGGATTGGCCTTTTTGAAATCTTCGGTTTCAACAAAGTTGTTTTTCATCTGTTTTCCCTCTTACTTTTGCTTTGTGCTAGCGCGTTGATGGGAAAAGCCCTTTTAAAGGCTTTTCCAAGCAGAAGACTTTTTGCGCTTACCGCAACGGTTATGGCATTTTTTATTCCTACTGTATCTTGCTTAACCTTAGTCGTTACTACCGACAACTCAAGGTTGAGCATGGTTCTTTTTTGGGGCTCCCTTCTCGCTTTTCAACGCTGGACTGAGCGTGGAGCAACTTGGTTAGGCATGTCTTTACCCGTTTTTATCTATATTTGTTCTTTTTTGACTTATGAAGCTCCGAGTCTCCTCATATTTGCTGCTCCCCTTTTTCTAATTCCAATGTTCCTGAGATCAGCTGAACCCAGACGCTATCTAAGTTTCGCGACGAAATTGCTCGTAGCTATAGCTCTAGGTTTTTGTGGGGCTTTGTTCTTAAGATTTCTACTGTTAAAAGGCGGGGCTGTAAATCACAAGCACTTCTTGCCGCCATTTGAGTTAATCTGGGCTTACATTGCTCTCTTACCTGTTTATTTGATCGAACCTTTTCTATCTATACAATTAGATTTTAAATCCTTATTAATTGGAATTTCTGTAGTCATAGGTTTGATCTTCATATTTTTTTATATTGAGAAATATGATTTAGATGATCGTTCCTCAAAACATTTTGATTTAGAAAATAGCAAAGTTTATGTGTTGTTTTTGGGATTAGTTGTAATAGCTTTGGGAATGGCGCCTTATCAATTAGCGGGTTATGGATCAGCGGTTCCAAAGTTAGTGGAGACCGTCTATGCAAAATATGGTTTTTTACCCGACGGTAATACTCAGTGGTTCAATTTTAACTGGTCGAGTAGAATCTATTCTTCCGCCTCATTCGGCGTTGCCATTCTTTTTGGACTGTGTATCGGTTTTTGGAAGAAACCAACATTTCAGTGGTACTCTAAAGCTGTAGCCGTTTGCGTTTTAGGTTTTTTTGTAGTCTTTCACGCTGGGTTGATTACTGATTGGAGAGAAGCAGCCACAAAGCGAAATTCTATTTGTCAGAGTCTTGTTTCAGCGGTTCCTGATGTTTCGCCTCAGACCAATTTTCTTTTGGTTGATCTTGAATACTATCACAAGCGAGCGGCCGTATTTAGAGGATGGGGAGGGTTACGAGAACTTGTCCGAATGCTCTATGACTCGCCTGATGTGGGAGCTTTTTATGTTCATCCTTATGCTTGGACATGGCCGAACAAAGTTTGTCAACAGGGTATCGCGTCTCGCGATGGTTTTTGCACCAGAGGTTTAAAACTCAACAAACCATTGTCTTTGGATACATTACTGATTCTTCATAGAATTGGGGACAAGTTGAAGCCGGTGGAAAAATTATCTTCCTTTGATGGCATGGTTCCCACGGGCATTTCTTGGAACAACTTAACGACAATTTATTCGAATCCAGACAGAATTATCGGATGGTCTGAAACGGTTCTAACCCCTCAGAGGCTAGTCAAGAATGCCTGGTCTTCCGGTCTTATTGATTCTTTGAATTTGTATAGGGTTAGCTTAGGTCATAGGATTATTAACATGTGGATATACGATGGCTTATCTCGTGATCGAATCATGAGCAAATTGAAGTGAGACAGATTGAGTCCTAAACAGAAGCTCGGTCAAATATCCTGGATTCTTTATTTTCTGAGGATTAGTTCATGATTTGTTTCAATTGATTCGATGTCATTCCATTGGGCTAGAATCTTATCGTCCGTATATCTCACG
>JBFXII010000055.1:0-11179 GCA_050176095.1 Desulfomonilaceae bacterium | reverse complement strand
GCTATTAGATAGTCTTGCGAGATGTCATCGGCATACAAATGCGGAACATCAGCCAATGCCTCTAAACCTTGATACCCTATTTCGGCTACTAGGTTAATTGTCTCCAAAAAAGAATACTTAACAAATGCGTTTGAGCTGAAGGAAAGTTTCAATGTAAATCTCTCTTGGCATTTGAGGCTGTCTTGTAATTGGAAACATATTTTTCCAACATATCGAACTGATGTCCAAAACTCTGTTCGGGAACCCCTAGGGGGGCCTTAAAATAAGAAGCCAGGTGAATCATTAATCCTGACTCACCCCTGCGATGCGCCAATTCGGCTAAGCGAACCAGGTCAAGGATTAGAGGAGCTGCAAGTGCTGAATCATAGCCCTGCCAGGTAAACTGGAGTGACATTCGCGCCCCCAAGAAACCTTTGAAGTGAATGAAATCCCAAGCAGTCTTCTGGTCGCCCAAAGATGGAACATAGTTAATGTGAACGCTCGAATGAGGCGAATATCCCAATATTTTTGGTAGGATGGAATCTTTAGTCTTAATCTTGGATTTCCGATTTTCTGCATGATCCAGAACTTGTCCATCCATGTTGCCCAAAATATTGAATCCTTCCCAACTCAAAACTTCAAGATTTCTGTATTTGAACATTGGCGCCAGAACAGACTTTACAAGTGTTTCACCTGTCTTTCCATCGTTTCCCATGACTGGAATTCCTTTTTCTTGGGCCAGTTCAATCATGGCAGGGAATAGTGCGCCGTTGGATGGTGTAAAGTTAACATAGGGGCAATGGGATGTTATTGCCGCATAAGCGTAGAGTGAGCTGGCAATAAAATTCTCGCAAAGGTTCTGATCAATGCTTTGTTCCAAAAGTGACACATTCTGGTGACACTCTTTGAGGTCTATAAGTGGTTCGGTAGATGCCAGGTTTACAACCACGAGATCGTCAAGTTCCAGACTTTTCCTGAAATGGTTGAGACGACTTTTTATCGATTCAATAGTGTTTCTAAGTGAAATTGGATTGTTGTGTTGAGGTGAAGAAAGTTTACAAATGGCCTCGCCACAATTCAAACTAATACCAGGGAGTATGAAATCGTCAATATCGCCAAGGAACGGTTGAATATTTCTGAGCAATTCAGGATCGAAAATATCATCATGCGTTTGAAGTTCCTTAACGATCTCGGACAGTTTGCCTTGACGTATATCGAAGCCGCAGAATTGAATATCCCCTAGGGGCGCCAAATCCAAATCATAGAAGAGCTCCGATTCCGTAACCATGCCTAGAGGGTCCGCCAGGGATTCCTGAATTGCCCTTGCTCCAATCATCGCCGTTATTGAAATTGATCCAAGCGCTCCAATGAAGCAGGCTCCGATTCTTTTCATAAAATTCAAGCGCCTTTCCACTATCAGTAATATTCTAGCACAGGGGGCCGGGACAAATGTCCTTGCGTCTGCAATCCTTGCATTGGTCTCCCATCCATATCGTGTCAAAATATTCCATGAAGGGTCTTGTCTCCATTTCGTTTTCCAGTAATAGGCCAACCTCAAAGTTTCTTTTATTTCTGGCTTTTACACCAATTCCGGCTCCCGTTAGGTTTGCACTGCCTATCAATCCGAAAATTCCATCTACAATAAATATCTTTGCGTGCATTCTGGGGCAATAAAGAAACTCTACGCTTGAACTCAATTGACCCTTGTTATCAATCTTGTCATATCTTTGCCTAAAAGGAGCGGATGGCAATTCAGAATGTATAATCCTAATTCCAACACCCCTATTAATCAAAATCGACATAATGTCTGGAAACGGGACAAATCGATTCTTGAACCTCACGACAGTCATTTTTATGTTTGCCGTCGCAATCCATAAAAAACGTTGTGTGTTAACAAGTAGGTTTTCTGTAAAATTGTCGTATATGTCTCGGTCAAAAAGCGTTTTCAATTTGCGTCTTTAGGTATTACTCTTGAAAGGGCACAGCCTTGGCCCAAGCGTTACGCGCCTCAAGGTCCTTGTCTAGCTCAAAACCATTTCTTGCTGCAACCATGAGTTCAGTTCCATTGTCCTGCATTATGAGCTTCCATAATTTGACCTGATTTTTGTCAGCAAGATTTTTCATTACAAGCTCTACTTTTTTCGATTCTTCATCAGCCATTTCGCCGGTAGGATCTTTCAAGACGCCTCTAGTTGTAACCCATCCAGGTACGATAACTCTCTCCAAAATTATTTTTTCAATCGTTTTTTCGTCCATGTGATTCTCCGATCGTGCAATTTGAATGAATATAGACCAAAAAATCATCTATGAGATAGCATAAATGTCGGTGGTCATGTTAAATAGGAGTCTTTGGATTCTCTGTCATGGCCAAATCCTCATCCATTTCCGTAAGGATATGTAGTTAGTTTATTCACTTGTTCCTAACTTACAAATATGCTGGCGCTGGACTTCCTGTTATTTAGGGTAAGTGTAGATACAAGGTCGTCATGAGGTCATTACTCGCCTAGTTCATTAATAAGAAGCGCTGAGCAATGACCAATTCGAGAATAATGAAACAAAGAGGTCAGTTAATGGACTGCGCAGCCTTGATAACCGCTGGAGGGGTTGGGCTCAGAATGGGATCTCAACTACCCAAACAATATATTGAAATTGACGGTGTGCCAATAATAGCAAGAACCATAGCAGCATTTGACACTCATCTTCGTATTAGCCTCATTGTTGTAACCGTGCCTCCCAGCGATGATTCTTATTTTGAGAGTAACATACTGGGCCGTTATCTTTTCAAAAAGCAGGTTATAGTGGCGCGAGGGGGGAAAACGCGCCAGGAATCTGTTTCCAATGGTTTAAGAGAACTTCACTCTTCAGAACTAGTTGCGATTCATGACGGAGTCAGGCCCTTCATAACGCAGAGTGTAATAACTGGCGTCATAGAACGAGCCGAAATTAGAGGAGCGTGCATTGCTGCCTTACCAGTCACTGAAACAGTCAAGAGAAAAAGGCAAGATGTTTTGGAAACTGTTCCTCGAGATGAACTTTGGCTGGCTAAAACTCCTCAGGTTTTCAGAACCGGTTTGATCCTTGCCGCTCATGAAGAGGCTGCACGTCAAAATATAAATGTAACAGATGACGCCACTTTACTGGAGCGGATCGGGTCTAAAGTCGATATCTATGAAGATTCACCTTTCAATATCAAGATCACCTCTAAGGAGGATCTAGTGTTTGGCGGAATACTTGCACGACTTCCCGAGTTTAACCTAGTGTTGCGTTTGAAAGACAATGAATCGGCAAATAGCAGTCGATAAATGTTAAGACTTATCCGAAACGAGCGTCACCAATCAGTAGAAACCCCTGGGGAACATTCCAAACACAACTTGCTAGAATCATCTGTGATTTTAATGGGATATTTTCCGGTAAAGCAGGCTGCGCAAAAATCCTCCGCAGGACGAGGCATGGCTCTGAAAAGTCCTTCTAGACTCAGATAACCTAACGAATCTGCTCCTATGAATTTCCCAATTTCTTCAACAGAATTAGACGAAGCTATAAGCTCACCCTTGCTGGAAAAATCTATGCCGTAAAAACACGGGTATCTTATTGGAGGACAACTTATTCGCATGTGAATTTCCCTAGCCCCAGCTTCTCGAAGCGCTTTTGTCCTGAGCTTGCTTGTGGTGCCCCTGACTATTGAGTCATCTACCACGACAACACTGCGTCCTGCCAGGATTTCTCTTACGGGATTAAGTTTTAGTCTCACACCAAGGTTTCTGATGGCTGGGGATGGCTGTATAAAGGTTCTTCCAACGTAATGATTTCTAATGACACCGTATTCAAAGGGCAATCCGCTACCCTGGGAATAGCCAAGTGCGGCATAATTTCCGGAAGCCGGCATTGGAGCGACCAGATCCGCATTTTCAACCGGACGTTCCAAAGCAACCTGAAAGCCTAATTCCTTCCTGACCTTATAAACGCCATGACCGAATATCATGGAGTCTGGTCTGGCGAAGTAGATGTATTCAAAAATGCAAAGAGCCAGATTTTTTTTCTTGTTTCCCTGAATAGACCTCAGTCCATTCTTATCAGCAATAACAATCTCACCAGGTTCGACATCCCTGATATATTCCGCTTCTATTATGTCGAGAGCGCAGGTCTCAGAGGTGAATATGTAAGCGTCACCTTTACGGCCAATGCAAAGAGGTCTAAAACCAAAAGGATCCCTCGCGGCGAGAATCCCGTTGGTTGTCAGAAACACTAATGACCAGGCGCCTTTGAGTTAATCAAAAACCCTGATCAAACGATCCTCCAATGGTCCCTTTTTGTGAAGCACCAAATGAGCTATTAGTTCGGAATCTGTTGATGTCTGGAAGATTGCGCCCGATCCTTCGAGTTTTCTTCGGAGTTTTGTGATGTTAACTATGTTGCCATTGTGAGCAAGCGCGAAAATTCGGTCAATTTGTTCTACCAGGAAAGGTTGAGCATTTCTTAAAAGAGAACTTCCCGTTGTAGAATACCTGACGTGCCCAATACCCATTGATCCTTTGAGCCTCTGAAGCACGCCTTCCTTGAAAACGTCAGACACCAGGCCCATCCCCTTGTGGGACATGACCCTCTCGCCATCACTAACTACAATGCCGGCCGACTCTTGTCCTCTATGTTGTAGGGCATAGAGCCCGAGATATATCAGACGCGCCGGATCATCGGCGCCATAAATTGCAAAAACGCCACATTCTTCTTTTTTAGAAGGTTGCCAAAACATTAGAGATTCTCACACCGTTGGGTATTTGTCTGATGATTGTTGACACACAAGAGTGTAACTTATCTGTTCCTTGTTTGAAAGATAGTAATTTTCTGCATTCAAATAAATAGTAGGATGGCTTTCTAATTGAAAGGACTCGCTTGCGGCCTCTTAAGATGGGATGAGCGAGGGATTAAGGGGTTCGAGTAAAACCTTTGTTAATCCATCGCTCAGCAAAAAGGACCTCAAAAGAAATTATCTGGTGGAAGGGCTTGAAGGAGCTCTGTTAAGGGCGGCTCCCCAACCTGCTCTAGGATCTTGTTCCTGGGGTATCTCCACAGGTCTGGGCATTGCAATTGATCCGCCCATCTGGGGAGTAGAAGAGCCCTGCAACTGTTCACTAGTCTGTTGTTGTGGCTTCGGGGCTGCCTGACGTGAAGCCGTCCTAGGTTTTTGTCTCCGCTGAGGCTTCTGATTAACTTGTTGGTTTTCAGGATCATCAGATGGTGGATAATATTGCACGGTCGTGCCGTCAGGAGTGGTCGTTGTTATTCTCACCGCCCCAGCGGGAAGATTCTCATCAAAAAGCTGAGGTTGAGGATAGGAAGGAGAATACTGTCCCGGTCTGAGTTCCGGAGCTTGTTGACCATAAACCGCCTGCGGAGGCCCAGGAGCAGAGTATTGAACGGGCGGAGGCCCCTGAGGCGCAGCTGGCTGATTGACGTGCCAATCGGAGTAGACTCCCTGTTGTGTCGCATAGGGGGGCATTTGATATCCATAACCGGCTGGAGGATATCCGCCTTGCGGACCTTCTTGATAAGATTGCTGATTCATTTGGCCCTGCATCCCTTGCTGTCCACCTGGATACATAGTTCCCTGCTGATACTGTTGATAATTAAACTGTCCTGAGCTGGGACCTCCCCAAAGGCCTAAACCACCCGGCCCCAACACTGAGTCCATAAAACCTTGACCCATAGACGGCCCACAGAGAAGAGTCATGAATATAATTGCTAGAATGATCCTTGTTGCCATTGGCGTTCTCCTCAAAATCTGGCCAAAAGGGTTTGATCTTTTAAATTCAAAACGTTAAACCAATAATAAACATCTATAATATTTTACACAATTAGATCAAATTTGTCAATGTAACGTTTGGTTTTGAATTTAGCCAACCAAAGAGATTACCAATTCTGATTGTTTTTTTAAGGAACCACACGGGGAAAGTTTCTTTCCGCATAACACCAAAAGGCCTTTTGAGCCTAAATAGAATTACTCACAAATTTTGAGCTCATAGTCTCTTGAGCCCAGACCAAGACCGTTCGCATATTCCAATTGATGTTTCCAATCTATTTCGGGAAACAGAGCCATGAACTTGTCAGCTCCGGGGTCCCAACCAGATTTGAGACATGACAGAGTGTTTCCCGGAGCCTGATTCACGAGATCGGCCGAAGCTTGATCAATTGCCACCAAATCTCTGGATGCCAGTATTCCAATGCTAGGAACGAAAGCCCTATCGGAAAAAGGAGTGCAATCGCAAAGTGGTGACACATCAGTTAGGAAATTTAGGAACATCACTTTATTGACCTTATTTTGTAATACGGCTTTCGCGTATTCAACCATTTTCTCCATAAATACGGGAATAGACTCGTTCCACTGAATACTTATAGCACCTTGTCTGCAAGTCAGAATGCACTCGGCGCAACCGATACATTTTTCGGGGTTTATTTGTGCTTTCTTGCTATTGTCGATTTTGACCAATTTGATTGCTTTACCCCTGCACCATTTAACACACTCCCCGCAGCCTATACACTTTTTCTGTTTGACCTTGGGAGATATATTTGAGTGCTGGTCGAGTTTTCCACTTCTGGAGGCACAGCCCATTCCAACATTCTTGATTGCTCCACCAAAACCAGATAGCTCATGCCCTTTGAAATGCGAAACAACTACCAAGCCATCTGCCTGATATATATCTGAAGCAATGTGCGCATGCTTGATGTGTTTTGCTCCGGTCAGTTTGATATCTACGGAATTTGAACCCCTTAGTCCATCAGCTATCATCACGGGGGCTCCTGTGACATCTCTAGTGAACCCGTTGTCGAATGCGGTGTTCAAGTGAGACCACGCATCAGTTCTTGACCCCACGTACAAAGTATTCGTATCCGTGAGAAAAGGTCGGGCGCCGATCAACTTGAGTGAGTCGACTATCTTCCTGACAAATTGAGGCCTTATATGAGCAGTATTCCCAGCTTCTCCAAAGTGAATCTTTATTGCAACCAAATCCTTGGGCTTAAAAATTGTTGAAGGGTTCAATTTATTGAAAAGGTCTTCTACCTTTGACAAAACACTTCTGTTCCAGTTTGCCGACATGTCGGTCATCAAGACTTCAGAGGTCACCATTTCCTCCTAATGAGTGGTTTGGGTAAAGGCCACGGTTCACAAATTGCGACTTCCAAATGAGTATTATTCGACATTAAAGTTACAATGGCAAGATCAAATAAATCATGAGCTGACTCAAGTTGGCTCTAAAAGACTTAAGGTTTAGAGGGATAATTATTATTTCTCGACGACAGATGCGCTTGGCTTTTTGAGGAACTTGCACATGAGCACCGCCGAAACCAATAATATTGCGGAAAGATAAAAAGAAATATCGTAGGAACCAGTATAGTCCTTAATATAGCCAGCCATTAGAGGCATGAGAAAACCGAGTCCCCATCCGATGAAAACGAATCCATAATTAGCGCCTAAATTTTTAGAGCCAAAAAAGTCCGCGGTAAAAGCCGGCATTAAGGCTAAACCTCCACCATACTGCCAATATGCAATTCCTAGAGCTAAAAAAAGCAGAGGGATATTCTCAAGACTGATTATGAATGGCGCAGTTATCAGAAAGACAGCCGATACTAGTCCATTGATCGTATATGCGTTGTTTCTTCCGATCTTGTCTGAATAAAGGCCGGTTCCCACTCTGCCCAAAGCATTTATCGCCCCCCCGAATGCTGCAATGATCCATGCATTTTGAGCGAAAAACTCGACTTTACCAGCTGTCTTAGCCAGAATGGGGGCTGCATTGGCAATTACCAGGAGACCTGACTGAGCGCTACCTAAAAACATGAACACTAATGCGTAATATTGCCAGCGAGTCATCATTGCTGGAGGTAGCCAGTCAACTGATGGGCTCGGCATTCCCTTTGAAACAGTTTTGTTTTGTGGTTGCGGGGGTACGTATCCTTCGGGAGGCCAAGAAAGCAACTGTCCTGCAAGTACTACGACAAGGGCAAAAAGGATTCCCAAACCAATAAAGCTTGCAGAGATACCATAATTGTCGATCAAATATTGAGCTAGGGGGGCTATGTACAAAGCGGCTGCTCCATATCCGGCTACCACGATGCCAGAAACAAGTCCTCTTCTGTGTGGGCCGAACCACCTAAGGGCAGCTGGGGTAGGGGCTGCGTAACCAATACCCATACCGATGCCACCCAGAACCCCAAAACCGAGAATCAATCCAAGGTAGCTCTTGGACAGTCCAGCTACAATACAGCCGGCTGCAACGCACAGTCCTCCCAGGGTTGCCCCAATTTTAGGGCCATAAGTGTCCTGCAATCTCCCTCCGGGTATCATGGAGAAGGCAAAGAACAACCCGCAAATGAAATATGCAAAAGTTCCCTGAGCGTCAGTAAGATAAGCCCAGCCACTGTTAAGGCCTGTCATAATTTCGCCAGCATCAGCTTTTGGCTTATCTACCAATGCCTTTTTCCAAACACTCCAGGCATAAAGTATCCCTAGACACAGGTTCACTGCTGCCCCTGCCGCAGTTACTACCCACGCCCTTGTTGGCTCTTTAGAAATTTGGGAAGTCATCTCGATACCTATTAAGATTCTTTTAAGGAACTAATGACAATTGGCAAGTGTTAGAGTCTTAACCAAGCAATCCATTTAATCAACTCCATCTGGAAGAAGACCTAACTCCTGTTAGTTGTTGCACATGGAGCTGATCATATCGTTGCTCCTCTCCAGAACCCGGGAATGCGAGAGCCACCAGGATTGCCGCAATAAATCCCAATGGGATTGAGACAATTCCAGGATTTTTCAATGGAAAAAGGGGCTGGTCCAGTCCCACTACTGAAAGCCCATCCTTGAGTCTTTCATAGTCAACTTTGGCTCTGGACAGCGTCTTCTGTTCTATCTGACTAAGAGACTTTCCTTGGACCTGTCTTTGCTCAAGCGCCAAGATTGTGGCTTGGGCCTCCATGGCTTCATGTTTCGGATAATACATATTGGGTGAGACTAAAACCAAGACCAGGCATGTAAGAGTTCCCACGACGAGTCCAGCTACAATTCCCGCAGTATTAAATTTTTGCCAGAACAACGACAGCACGACTACTGGAAGATTCCCAGAGGCAGCAAGCGCAAATGCCAGAGCTACTAGTTGCGCCACATTCTGATTCTCGGCCGCAATTCCAATCAATATCGCGCAAGCGCCTACTGCAAACGATGTTAGTCTTGCTGCCTTAATCTGCTGTTTCTGCGTCGCATGGCCTTTCTTGATAAGGCTGACGTAGACATCATGGGCTATTGCGGCGGAAGCCGCCAAGACCAGGCCGGAAACAACAGCGAGTATTGTGGCAAACGCTACGGCGCAAAGGAATGCCAAAAGGGTGTCCCCGACCAAAGGGGCTATTTGATTTCCTAGTACCTGAGCCAGAAGTAAGGTCGCCAAATTTCCACCCGGATCAGTTGCGTAAACGGTTTGCGGGCTAACATATACGGCTGCCCCAAATCCCAACAGGGTAGTAAGGATGTAAAATGACCCGATCACAAACATGGCCACAATCACGGATGTCCTGGCTTCTTTCGCTGTTGGGACAGTGAAAAACCTCATCAGGATGTGAGGCATTCCTGCGGTACCGAAAACGAGAGCCATCCCAAGTGAGATTTGATCTAACGGGTTTTTTAGAAATAATCCCGGTTCCAAGAATCTTTGTCCGTAATCAATGCCCGGCTCTGCTGTATGGTGTTTCAAGAGAGTAAATTGAACCCATTCCTTAATATTTGGGTTAGTTGCGATGTCCTCAAAAAACTGGAGTGGGCTAAAGCCCGCCTGAGCTGCTACGAGAATACTCAAGGCGACCCCGCCAGTCATGATGAGAAACGCTTTAATTATTTGAACCCACGTAGTAGCAATCATCCCGCCAAAAACTACATAGATGATCATAAGGGTCCCTACTATTATGATTGAGATGTTATAAGGCGTCCCAGCGAGAAGCTCCATTAATTTTCCAGCGCCAACCATTTGAGCAATTAGATAAAATGTCGAAACTGTCAGGGTTGATAAAGCGGCCATGGCTCTGACGGGGATAGGAAATGCCCTGAAAGATAGGATATCCCCAACCGTATAGCGGCCAGAATTTCGGCAAGGCTCTGCTACAACCAGTAGCAACGTCACGTATGCGACTAGCCATCCTACCGAATAAAGGAAACCATCATACCCGTAAAGTGATATGAGTCCTGCAATCCCCAGAAAAGACGCAGCGGACATGTAGTCTCCGGCCAGAGCCCATCCATTTTGTGAGCCTGAAATTGCAGATCCGGCTACATAAAAATCGGCTGATGTCTTGGTCCTCTGAGCTGCCCAGTAAACAACTATTATTGTCACTGCTATGAAAATTAGGGTCATCGCTACAGTGAGAGGTCTCACTATGGTCAGAATGGGATGAGAATTCTTTTTTGGAATGGGTCTTAAAGATTCGGAAAATGTGTCTGAATCCAAGGTTGACACCAAGACAGCCTGTGGGTTCGGTGAAGGGGCCTCGGCGTAACAGAAGGTATGACAAAACAAACTCAAAACAATCAAGCAGGATGCTAACCAACATCTAGATGGCTGCCAACTCATGGATTGCTACCCCCTCGTCAGATGTGAGGTTGTTAAAATGCCAAGTTCCAAGGGTTCTTATGGTTTACTGCTGTCAGCATAGGTCGCCAAAACGCCTCTTTCTATTAGACTGATATAAGAGTAGTCGTGTCCTTTTGGAAAAACCGTCCCGTTATGATTGTAGAGAAACTCCGAAAAACAGCAATTATATCTAAAGCTATTTCAGAACTTCAAATAATGTCAAGTACAATTACTCAGCGCCAGCAGGATTTTTTTTCGTGACGGTAGAGAGATTATTTTGACGGCTGGCATAGGACTGCGCCGATGTTATAAGTCTCAATATGTTTTCTCGTTCTCCTCTACTAATTGCCTGAATAATTTTATTGTTTTCGTTCTCGAATGTTTGAAGGATCTGACGTGAATATGGGTTATTCAATGCAAGATCGGCATACAGTTCGGAAGGCTGATCGAATTGATGAGTCATCATTTTGATCATTTCCCGAAACCATGAGCCGGAAGCAGTCGAATCTCTTAGCAAGTCAAAGCCAGTTTCTCTTAGTGATAAAGCTAGAGAAGTCATGATTACATGTCTCAGGGTTTGAACCGTG
>JBFXII010000054.1:0-11219 GCA_050176095.1 Desulfomonilaceae bacterium | reverse complement strand
GGTATCAGTTTCCCGACAATCAACTCATTTGATTTCACAGGTGTGGAGATTAATTGTTCAAGGGTGCCAGTCTCCTTTTCACGAACTATTGTGAGAGATGTCAGAAGAGCAGCTATAACCATCATTATGATGGCTATCAGACCAGGGATGATATTATTTCGGCTTTGTAGCTCGGGATTGTACATTAGTTTGATTCTCGGCTCTACAGGCAGGCTAACTCGCGCGGCAACCGATTGCCTTGTTAGAGCTTCATTCTTGAAATCAAGTTCAAATGTTCCCACAATTGTTTCAAGGTAAACAATTGCCAATCCGGCGCGAGTAGAATCTGATCCGTCCACAATCGCTTGCACAAAAGTCTGTTTTCCTTTTTTTAGGTTTTCGCTAAAATCGTAGGGAATGATTATTCCGACGCTACAATAATTTGAATCTATTGCCGAAACTATTTCCGAATATGATTGTGTGACTAGAACTGTCTTGAAATAACCGGAACTTGTCATCCGATCCAGGAATTCCCGGGATTGAGGACTTAGATCTTGATCCCAAACGGCAATCGGAATGTTATCCACGTCTAGAGACAACGCGTAACCGAAAAGAATCATCAGCATGACAGGTATTCCCAGAGCTAGGAATAGAGACCTGGAATCCCTAACTATTTGACGAGTTTCTTTCCGAGCTACGGCGATTGTTCTGGCTACATTCATTGGGTCAAAGAGTCTTTGTGGCCTTTACTGATACTTTGTAGAAGTTAGGGTTACGAATACATCTTCAAGGCTTGGAGTGATTACTTCCAACCGAAATACATTTATTTCGAAATTTTCCAATGAAGTCCTTGCTACAACCATGGCGCTTTCAGGATCTTTAGTTATTAGGTGGATCAGATTTCCGAAGATGGCCGTCTCGGTAAAAATACTATTTCTAGCCAACAACTCAGCAGCCTCTATGACTCTGTCACATTCAAGGTCTAATACTGATTGGGTCATGTATTTTGTTTTCAACTCTGTTGGCGAGCCCAGAGCTATAATTCGTCCAGAACTCATCAAGGCCAATCGATTGCAATATTCTGCTTCTTCCATGTAATGGGTTGTCACAAAAACTGTAACTCCTTGTGAAGCAAGTTGATTTATCAGATCCCAAAAACCTCTTCTTGAAAGAGGGTCTACTCCCGAGGTCGGTTCATCAAGAAATAGTACAGGCGGTTTATGGAGCACTGCGCAGCCCAGCGCCAATCGTTGTTTCCAACCCAGGGGCAGGGCTCCCGTCAGCGTGTTAGTCTTCTGGCGCAAATCGGCCATGCCTAGAACCCAATCGTCTCTTGTTCTTTTTTCCTGATCAGAAAGACCATAAATTCCACCAAAAAAATCCAGATTCTCAGAGACTGTCAGGTCCTCGTAGAGCGAGAATTTTTGTGACATGTAGCCTATGTTTTTTTTTATCTCTTCATGCTGTGTCGAAACATCGTAGCCTGATACTTTTGCTACTCCAGAAGTCGGAGTTAGCAGGCCACATAGTATTTTAATTGTAGTAGTCTTGCCAGCTCCGTTCGGCCCTAGAAAACCAAAAATTTCACCTTTCTTGACTTCGAAGCTGACATGATCCACAGCGACAAAGGACCCGAATGTTCTTGTCAGATCTCTTGCAAAAACTGCTATTTGTTGCTCCTCGTACATCAATAAGCGGTAACCTTATTTTTTATTTCGGTTTCTCGAGGGATAAGAGACAGAAATGCGTCTTCCATAGACGCAGATATCCATCGGCAAGAGAGAATTTCTACACCAGATTGAACTAAGCTTTCAATTATCTTTGGTTGCCAGGACTTTTCTTCTAATCGAATGTGAAGTGTATCGCCAAAGACGTTTACATCCAGTATTCCCGCGCCAATCTCAAGACAACGACGGGTAGAGGCAATATCCGATGGAACTAATTCCATCATGAAGCCCTTGACAAGGCTCTTCAGGTATGTCGGTGTTCCCAATTCAATTAGTCTGCCGTTGCTCATCAAGGCTGTTCGAGTCGTTCTTTCGGCTTCATCAAGATACGCCGTTGAAACAAGAATGGTTATTCCTTTTTTTAAAAGTTCGTAGAGTATTTTCCAGAAATCTCGGCGAGAAACCGGATCAACGCCATTAGTCGGTTCGTCCAATAGAATAAGCTTGGGCGAATGGATTAGTGCGCAGGCTAAACCGAGCTTTTGTTTCATTCCACCTGATAAAGCTCCAGCCAATCTATCCTTGAATGGTCCTAGCCTGCTGAATCCGAAAAGTTCTTCGATTCGTGGAGCTCGATCTTTTTTGGGTACCTGGAACAGATCAGCATAGAAGATCATGTTCTCCATCACGGTGAGGTCTTGGTATAGTCCAAATCTTTGTGGCATATAGGCAAGGTGCTCTTTAACACCTTCCGGATCGTCTGAGACAGATACCCCATCAATCCAGGCATCACCGGAAGTAGGTTCAAGGATCCCTGCCAACATTCGTATCGTTGTAGTCTTGCCAGCTCCATCCGGGCCAACCAATCCAAACAATTCTCCTTGATATACTTCGAAATTAAGGTCGATGATCGCTTCAGTATCCCCGAAGTGTCTGGATAGGCCCTTCACCGAAATGACATGATTTGTGGCATTATTCTTTGTGTCAGATTTTTCAGCCAACACTCATTCCTTCTTGGATTAATGCAGGGATTCGTCCACGATTATGTAGCCCTCAGCAGGCATACCTATCTTCAGATCTTGATGTCGGTTTGGAATGGTTATCTTTACTCTATATACCTGTTTGATGCGTTCCTCACGAGTCTGGACATTCTTTGGTGTGAACTCGGCTCGTGTAGAAATAAAAGTGACAATTCCCTGATAATACCTGTCCGGATATGTATCTATGGTGATATTGGCTTTTTGACCTAACTTGATTTTTCCCAAATCCTTTTCACCAACGTAACCTTTGAGCCAAACTTCATCAATTTCAGCCACCGTCGCTACCGTTGCCCCCGGCAATATGACTTCACCCAGTTCATTAGCCTTGACTAAGACCACCCCGTTTATTGGGGATTCAATGGATGAATGTTTAATGTCTAGCTCTATTCGTTTTAATTCCCATTTGGCTCGATCGAGCCTAGAGCGCGCTGCTCTGATCTGTTCCTCCCTTGGGCCACGCTCAAGTTCGGTAAGTCTCTGAACGGCGTTGTTGTATTCTTCAGTGGCGACCTTAAAAGAAGTTTCCTTGCTGTCATAGACTGATGCCGATATGGCGCCACCTTTAAAAAGATTGAGATGTCTCTCATACTCGTCACGAGCATTTGCCAAGCGGCTTTCGGCTGCTTTTGCGAGCGCTCTGGCACTCTTGATTTCTTCTTCTCTATAACCTGCTTCAAGCTCATCGAGCACCGCTGTGGCTGTTGCGATCTCAGACTGCGCACCCCCTTGTAGAGCCTCGAGTGAATCAGTGTCTAATTTGGCCACGATCTGGCCTTTGTTAACTCGATCTCCTTCCATTATGGGAAGGTTATTTATTTGACCCGCGATCCTAAACGATAAATCAACCTCGATAGCTTCTATATTGCCGCTCACAAACACCGTCCCGGGCGGAATAGAGGGTCTTTTCAGATAAATGGATATCCCCAGTGTTAGTCCTACTGCCACTAATAGTACGACAAAAATGACAAGCTTTTTGTTCATATGTTGGAATTCCTTAGGACTTTTGAACATAATAAAGTTGACTGTCGAATCATACCAGTAAAAGTTCTATGCCTCAAGAAAGTAATTCAGCAAAAAAGAACTTTGAAAATAGAGTAGATAAGCCTTAATTCAAGCCAATTTTTGACAAACAAAATATAACTTAAGTAAATTTCGCGAGAAAATAAATTCATACAACTATATTTAACTTTAGATATTATTTGTCCATAATAAACCCAAAATTAATTTATGTTGAAAAGAAGTTCTAAAATAATAATTTAAAGTTGACAACATTTACTCTGTATGATAACGCACGGCAAGCGCTTCTCAGTTAAGCTCTTGGATAGAGGAGAAACAAGTGTTCGGAAACATCCTCGATTTACAAAAGAACCTTTCTAGAAACACCCAGTTAGGTGAACTTCCATCCGAGATAACCAAACAGTTCAACTCAGAAGCGCTGGATCGAGGACTGAGGCTTGTTGAATCTTCGCGAATTTCACATATAAATTTTGGTAGAGAATCTTATTTTGGTTTAGTTTCGGAGGCTTCAGATAAGAGTTTCAATGTACATGTTATATTGGATCCAGAGACTCGGGTTCTTTCAAAAGCTACCTGTGGGTGTTTTAGGTCGTCGACTCGCACCTACTGTCATCACATCGTAACCTTCGTCAGATACATACTGAGGACAGATGAGCGAACAGGGAAACTAAAGAGCCTGTGTGAAGATTTCCAGGAGAGTTTCTGGAATGAGATCAGCTGGTTTGGTTTCAAAAATTTTGGAGATTCATCGCTCGGATTTAAAGCACATGTGAACCATGGTGGAGAGGGTCTTCGTATAACATTTTCTGATCGTGATCCCGAAGAAATTCTCGCCTTCATGCCGGGAGAGCGTTTGGTTGAGGAATTTCTGCATGAATTTTTCGAAATTATACGCAGAGACATAGATCCTACTATTTTCAAGAGGATGTATGGCAGAAAGTTGAAAGACCCAAACGTTCCGTCTCTGAGACGAAAACCATGGCAATATACTGACGATGAACTAGAGATAAACAAAAGGGGTATAAAATCGGCCCGTCAGAGTATCGAGGAGAGTATATGGCATAAGATAGCCAAGGTTGGTTTTTTACTGGCAGGCAGAACTGGTGGAAAATTCAGTTTTAAATTTCTGGAACACAGGGATGAACTGATAGTGGAAGGCTTGGATGAAGAGGGCGAGCCCATAATCCGTTTTACGCCTCCACGGACGCTCATAGGTCCAGTTATTGAACGAGCCCACAGAAAGGGAATCATTGGCACGGATCTGTTCATAAACCCCGAACCTCTTGCAACTGGCTATAAGTTGGAAGTCACAGAATCGTCATCTATGCTTATCAGGCCGATTGTTCAGAATCCAGACGATGAAGCTTCTGAGCAAGATCGATTCCTCGATCGGTCCATTCTTGAAAAACAATTATTTGGAGCATACTATTTTTTCCCGGATTTCGGGTTTTTCCGAATTAACGTGAGTCTTTCTAACATGCCATCCGAATATTTCTCACCCCAGAAAAAAGTAGTAGTCCCTCCAGAAAAAATTTCCTCATTTCTTAAAGATCACATCGAAACACTTCTGAATGAACCATCCATCATCATAGACAAGGCGCTGTTGAACAGGGAAATCGTTAATGGATGCGACAGGGTGGTTGTCAATCATAGTTTTTTCGATCTGAGTGAGATCAAGATTCAGATCACTTATGATTACGGCGAGTTTACGGTATCGTTACGGGAAATACTTGAGGCAAAAAGGAAAAATCAGAGATTCATAGTTCGTGGGTCGAAGTGGATCGACACAATGGGAGCCGAATTCGCCTGGATTAATACGGGAGCTAATGTTCCTAGGTTAGACGGTGAGGACCTAAATCTCTCCAAAGTCGAATATCTACGTTTTCTTGCATTACAAGACAGAGTAGAGAAGATATTTGAAAACTCCAAACTAAAAGACTGGTTCCAGAGTCTTGATGGTCTGAGAGCGCCAACAAGAGCCCCTTCGTTACGGTCGATGAAAGGTAAGCTTAGAGAGTACCAAAAGAATGGTTACGGATGGTTGTGGTTCTTGTATGAGAATGGTTTCTCGGGTCTTCTGTGCGATGACATGGGACTTGGAAAAACCCATCAAGTCATGGCGCTCATGACGGCCATACACAAGCGGAGCTTACAGGAAAAAAGTGTAACACGCTTCTTGGTCGTCTGCCCGACAACTGTTCTAAGTCATTGGTACGACAAAGTTCGAGAATTCTGCCCGTACCTTGATCCTTTTATCTATCACGGAGCGGATCGCTCTTCACATGACGGATGGGAGAACCATCCATTAATCATAACCTCTTATGGGATTGCCTTGAGGGACAAAGAAATTCTCGAAGAAACGGGCTTTGATCTCATGATTCTAGATGAAGTTCAAGCCGTTAAAAACAGGCTTACGAAAACATACCACGCGATTAAATCACTTAAGGCTAGGTGTGTAATTGGATTGACGGGCACTCCCATTGAGAACAGCGTCACGGAATTGAAGTCCCTCTTTGATATAGCTCTCCCAGGTTATTTCGTTTCAGAATCAGTCTTTGAAAGCTATTTCAGAATTCCGATAGAGGAAAACTCCGATGCTACAGCCAAGGATAGACTTGCGAAGTTGATTCATCCGTTTACTTTACGTAGGAAAAAAGAGCAAGTTCTGAAGGAGTTGCCGCCGAAGATTGAGGACATCAGGCGTTGTGACTTAAGCGAAGTCCAATACAGACTCTATAGAGACGTCGTAGAAAATCAAGGTCGAGAGCTTGTACAAACCTTGAAAGATCCTGACAAGACAGTTCCCTACATGCACATTTTTGCCATTCTCAATAGTCTCAAACAAATATGCGATCACCCGGCTCTTCTCGAGGGCGAGACTAAAGATTATTCAAAGTATGAATCCGGGAAATGGGACACTTTTGTAGATTTACTCGATGAAAGTATTCGTTCCGGCCAAAAGGTTGTTGTATTTAGCCAGTATGTGAAAATGTTAGAACTTATCGAGAGTTACCTAAAAGATGTAGATCTTAAATTTGCCACAATCAAAGGCCACACGAGAAAGCGTTCTGAGGAGATCAAAAAATTCAATAGTGACCCTGACTGTAAAGTTTTTACCGCATCACTTAGGGCTTCCGGGCTTGGTATAGATCTGACCGGGGGCTCTGTTGTAATACACTATGATCGATGGTGGAATGCGGCTCGAGAGGAACAGGCAACTGATCGAGTTCATAGAATAGGCCAAGTAAGAGGTGTCCAGGTTTTCAAGCTCGTTACAAGAAATACCCTTGAGGAAAAAATTGATGCTATCATTTTGAAAAAGAAGAGACTCATGGAGTCAGTAGTGCGCCAGGATGACAAGGCAATCCTGAAACACTTTTCAAGAGAAGATCTAATCGAACTTA
Source organism: Desulfomonilaceae bacterium (assembly GCA_050176095.1). Taxonomy (GTDB): domain Bacteria; phylum Desulfobacterota; class Desulfomonilia; order Desulfomonilales; family Desulfomonilaceae; genus CAITZA01. The sequence continues at coordinate 4,112 of JBFXII010000054.1, read as the reverse complement.
TATCTTATTAAGATCTTATCCACAAAAGCCATCATTGGTTTGATAGGCCTTAAAATTAAGCATCTGGACCAAGAGCAGTTGCGCACATAATTCTAAAATGTTATAAGCCTGCGTCACTATACACAACATTAACATGGGCTACTTCATGGTAGTAAACAAAATGATTTCAGCGTTCACGATCTGAGATGCTGTCCCGCCAACAAGCGGCACAAGGAAAGATTTGATGAGGAAAATAGTTATAAGAGGCGGGATTCCTTTGAAAGGAGCTGTTCAGGTAAGCGGTTCTAAGAACGCTGCCTTGCCGTTGATGTGTGCGGCTCTCTTGACGAAGGATGAGATGATTTTCCATCGCATGCCCGCACTAATGGACATAAGAACAACAAAACAGCTTCTGCTTCAGCTCGGAGTTCAGATCGATGACTTTACCCCTGGAGCCTTACGGATCAAGGCACGTGAGATCACGGATCACACTGCCCCTTATGAATTGGTCAAAACAATGCGAGCCTCGGTGTTAGTACTTGGACCATTGATGGCTCGTGAAGGTCGTGCAGATGTTAGTTTGCCTGGAGGCTGCGCTATAGGAGCTAGACCCATTGACCAGCATCTCAAAGGATTGGAGGCTTTGGGGGCTAGTATAGAATTAAACAATGGTTACGTTCAGGCTCGGGCAAAACGCCTAAAAGGAGCGGAGTTCACATTTGAGCTTAACACGGTTACTGGAACCGAAAATCTTATAATGGCGGCGTCTCTGGCAAAGGGGACTACGGTTTTAAAGAACTGCGCAGTCGAACCGGAGGTTTGTGAACTGGCCCACATAATAAACCGAATGGGCGGAAAAGTTTACGGCTCCGGCACCCCAGAAATTGTTATTGATGGAGTCGATCGACTCGATGGAGTTGTTCACGAAATAATGCCAGACAGAATAGAAGCAGGCACATACATTTTGGCGGGGGCTATCACTAAGGGAGATGTTTTGGTTGAGGGTTGTGATCCCAAGCACATGCAAGCACTACTTGAAAAACTCGAGGAAGCTGATTTAAAGCTAATTATTTCAGATGATTCGGTGAGAGTGATCTCAAACGGATCCCTACGCAGTAGAGATGCTGTTACAGACCCTTATCCCGGTTTTGCTACTGACTTTCAAGCTCAATACATGGCGCTCATGTCGCTCGGAGATTCCAGTTGTGTAATTACCGAACAGGTATTTGAAAATCGGTTCATGCATGTTCAGGAACTGGTACGCATGGGAGCGAACATCAGGGTTTCGGGAAGACTTGCAAGGGTTACAGGAGTTAAAAGGCTTTCCGGCGCTCATGTTCAGGCGACTGATTTGAGAGCTAGCGCTTCCCTGGTTTTGGCAGGATTAGCCTCTGAGGGAAAGACCGAAGTGCATAGAGTCTATCACCTGGACCGCGGATATGAGCGTCTCGAAGAAAAGCTTCGTGCTCTTGGGGCCAACATCTCCAGTGAAAAAGATGAGATGCTCTAACAAAACATGCCGCGGTTGTCCGAGACAATTCAGGCGCTGTGTGTATAGAGGGCCACACAAATGAGAAAAGCAAAAATAGTCCGAAATACATCAGAAACACAAGTAAATGTAAGTATTTACCTTGATGGAACTGGAAAATGCGCAATTAACACGGGTATCGGTTTTTTTGACCACATGCTGGATTTATTTGGACGGCATGGACTCTTCGACTTGGAGGTCGTGGCGCAAGGGGATCTACAGGTTGATTTTCACCATACCGTTGAGGATGTGGGCATTTGTCTTGGAGAGGCCCTCAGAAAAGCTCTTGGGGATAAGCATGGGATCAGGCGATATGGCTCTAGTTCGATTCCTATGGATGAAGCACTAGCTAAGGTATCTTTGGATCTTTCGGGAAGGTCTTTTCTGGCCTTGTCTAACCCGATGGAAGGCAAGAGCGCTGGAAATTTCTCTTTAGATTTGGTTCGTGTTTTTTGTCAGGCCCTTTCAGACCGTTCAGCAATGACTTTACACGCAACAGTGGATTCAGCCCAAAACCCGCATCATGCTGCAGAAGCCCTGTTTAAGGCACTAGCTAGGGCGCTCAGACAGGCCATAGAGTTGGATCAAAGAGTTCTGGGTGTTCCATCTACCAAAGGGGTGCTTGAATGAGAAAACGCTTGGATCTTTCCAATTCAACCCCTGCTTTTAAAATTAGAAATTTTATTTGCTGACGCGATAATGTTCGAGGCTAATTTATGATAGTAATCGTCGACTATGGAATGGGTAACTTGCACAGCGTCCAAAAGGGCTTTGAAAGAATCGGGGCAAATGCAATTATCTCGCGAGATCCTGATCTGATAGAGAGAGCTGATAAAGTAGTACTTCCAGGAGTGGGGGCTTTTCCCGAGTGTATGAAGAATTTAAGTCTATTTGGACTAATAGACCCATTGATGAGTTTTATCATAAGCGATCGTCCCTTTCTAGGAATATGCCTTGGTCTACAGTTGCTTTTTGAAGAGTCTGAAGAGTTCGGTGTTAATGAAGGATTAAAAGTCATACCTGGAAAAGTAAAGGCTTTTGACAGGAAAATGGGTCTGAAGATACCTCATATGGGATGGAACCAAGTGTATTCCAACAAGGATGTTCCTATCTTCAATCAAATTCCAGAAGGTTCATGGTTCTATTTCGTGCATTCTTATTACGTGGATCCAAAGAATGTTCAGGACATAGCAGCAACGGCAAATTATGGAATTGATTTTACGTGCGCGATATCTCGAAACAATCTATTTGCCCTACAATTCCATCCGGAAAAAAGTCAGCAAAACGGTTTAAAAATTCTATCCAATTTTGCTAAGATGTAGGCTAAAGTGTCTCGCTCGTTCTTAACCAAGATAATAAATTGTTATAAGATCCTGAGTATTGTTCTTCTTAATATTTTGATTTTCTTGTTGTTACTAAATTATGTGGCCTCAGTCGGTATCAAGGCCTTGGAGGCTTCATCATCGGGTGGTGAAAAGCAATTCGGTTTATTCAAGTACAAGGAATTCAACCCTATTCTTGCCCCTGTCTATCCAAATTTGCAGCCTTCTGAAGTAGACCAACTCTTGAAGGAGACCAGATCAGTTTCGCTAGGTTATGAGCCGTACGTACAATTTAAGGAGCGTCCTTATTCTGGTAAGTTTGTTAACGTTTTTCCGGAAGGTTTTAGGCCGGTAAAGAATCAGTGGGGCTGGCCACCAAATTCGGAAGATATCAATATATTTATTTTCGGTGGCTCCACTGTATTCGGATATGGTGTTGACGATTCTGAGACAATAGCCTCATTTCTCCAGCAGCAACTTGTATTACAGTCTGGCAAATCGGTAAGGGTTTTCAATTTTGGAAGATGCAGTTACATTTTTCCCCAAGAAGTGGTTTTTCTTGAAAGGTTGCTGGCATCCCAATTTGTGCCTAAATTAGCTATATTCATTGATGGGCTAAACGATTTTGCTCATTATAACGGGCTTCCTGGTTTTACCAAGGACCTGACTAGATTCATGGAGGAGGGAGATGAAGCTCCCTTGAAACGTTGGGTCGCCGATTGGCCAATCATTAAATTGATCCGATCATATTCTTTCACTCAAAAAACGTCGCCAGAAATCTCCGGTGACGAGGTTTTAAATGCTGTCAGGGAAAGATATTTAGCTAATAAAAAGGTCGCGGAACACTTGACAAGCGGGTTCGGAGTTAAACCTCTATTTGTATGGCAGCCTGTGCCTGTCCATAAATATGATGAAGATTATAATATTTTCAAAGACTTCAACTATGACAGATTTCTGCCTTACTTGAGAACTGGTTATTTGGGCATGTCGAGGGAAAATCAATCTGGTAGATTTGGTTCAAATTTCCTTTGGCTTGCGGACATGCAGCTAGACTTGAAGGAACCGCTATACGTTGACGCGGTGCATTATTCTGCCAGAATGTGCGAAATGATGGCTTGTCGAATTTCGGAAAAGATTATTCAAGAGGGTTTACTCGATTGATTTTTGTGGTAGCATCCATTTTTTTCAAATCCTAACATTTCTCAGGAGCCGCTTTCTTGTCTTATGATGTAGCACTGGTCGTACCAGTAGGAAAATCTCATTATGTGGTGCCTCCGATAGGC
>JBFXII010000053.1:0-11449 GCA_050176095.1 Desulfomonilaceae bacterium | reverse complement strand
AGGCAAATTCTGATGAATCTGGCGAGGACATCAATGGAAAATACTCTTAGGATATCCCCCAGAGAACTTAGAATGCAATTGCTTTACGACGTTTCTCACAACATTGCCAAGATGGAACGGCATTATATAGACGGAATTTCTCGAATGTTATGCGTTCATAGAAAGGGAGCCACACGGGCTCTGTCTCCAGGCCACCCTTTATTACCTGGACTTTTTAAGAATACCGGACAGCCGGTTCTGATCCCGGGAGATATGGGACGTGCTTCTTACGTGATGTCGGGAATGAAGAGGGAATTGGATCAAACTTTTGCGTCGGCTTGTCATGGAGCAGGTCGGGTGCTTTCCAGGAACGAGGCCTTGAGAAAAACCAAGGGCAGGGCAATTGAAAGAGAGCTTCAAGACAGGGATATTTACTCACGGGCCGCTGGTAGAAGGACCATGCGAGAGGAGTTCCCTGAAGCTTACAAAAACATTGAGGAAGTAGTAGATATTGTTCACGATGCCGGCCTAGCAAAAAAAGTCGTCCGGATTAAGCCGATAGGAGTTGTCAAAGGGTAGAAATATCATTTTTCGTCCAGAAGCAATTACCTGGCGGTTACAAAGGATCTGGAAGCTATCACGAGTCTTTGAGCGCCTTGCTGTCTGGAACAAAAAAGTACATGCAGCTCACTGTTGATAGAAGAACAACTCCGACAATCCAAACAGCCCTGAAATCATCTGGACTACGTAGACTGTTAGGATCGGCCCCTATTACAAATCCCAATAATTGAGTGATCATTGCGGCTCCCAGGATTGTAAACAGGTTAACGGCTGTCATGGCTTGGGCTGTGAGTTCTTCTGGAATTAATTCCTTAATATGAGCATACAAAATCTGACCAGGGGCTGCTGATAAACCAAATCCAAAAAAAGTTGCAAAGATAACCCAGGTGGATGTTTCTCTTGACCATAGTAGAGCAGAGCTGACAAGAATCAAGAAAATCAGCATGGTGGACAGGACGACCTTTTTCCTGGATCGTAAAATCTTGTCACTAATTGATCCAGAAACCGGCAGACCTATCATATAGCCAATACCCATTACCAATATCGCATTACTGGCGGCTATCTCTCCGAATCCCAACCCGTAAATCAGAAAGGGACTGGCCCACAATCCCTGTAAAGACGCAAAGTAGCCGTACCTCACGAAATTGCTCAGGCTGATTGCCCAATAACTATATTTACGTAAAAGGAAGCCCAAACCGGACATAAGAGACTTATGTAATTTTTGAGGGGCCTTATAACCAGATGGATAATCTTTAATAACCACAATGAACGCAGTAACTATCAATGCATTAACGAGGGCAAACACCAGAAAGCAGCTTCTCCAGCCGATGGACATGCTCAACATCGCCAGAGGAGTGGCGGCCATGAGGTTTCCCAAAACGCCGACTGAAACGACCGATCCTCCTAGAAATGCAAACCGATCAGCCGGGAACCAGACGGCCAGCAACGCAAGAACGATCATCAGGTTACCGCCCATTCCAATGCCTAACAATGCGCGTCCCAAAATTAAAGTCTCGGCGCGTTCACCCATTGAAAACACCACCGCGCCCGTAATTGCAGAAACAGCTAAAAAACACATGGTGTTACGGGGACCAAGGCGGTCGATTGAAATACCTATGGGTATCTGACAAGCTGCAAAACCGTAAAAAAAAGCAGCGGACAAATCGCCCAATTGGGTTGCCGTAAGGCCCAAATCGGTTGTCAACGCGGGGCTTATGACGGCAACTGAAACCCTGTAAAACATGGAAATAATGAAATTCAGACTACCCAGGGCAAAAATTAACCAGCGCCGTTTGCTGCCCGGAGCCGGATCCGGCAATTTTAACATACCAAGCCTACTCCCAAAGACAATCTCAACAATCTGCAAGAAGTAATATAAATGATCAATTAGAGATTCAACTTCATTTCTTGCTGAATCGCAAGCCTTGGTTCGAAAAATTTGAGATCTGTGAATTCTGTAAAAATCTACATCCGAAACTGCTTTACAAGTAGCAAAAGACCCATCAGGAGTGTCACAAGAAGTAGAAAAAGATTGACAAACTCGCGATTTTATATTACGAGTTTTATATCCCGTATTTCTAGTAAGTTAACGTACGCATGTTTTTTATTCAGGCGAGAGCGTTTTTCTCCCGCTGTTTTTTAGGATTAGGAGGATATGGATATGAGACGAGGGCTATTATTATTGGTCGGCGTTTTGGTATTGGCCTTAACTCCGGCTTTGGTGTGTGCGCAGTTTGGTGGAATGCCCGGAATATCTGGATTACCGAGCCTGGGTGGCTTCTTTAAATCCGGATCCGGCTGTGGAGAAGCGGCTGCGCCTGGCTTGATGCCGACCGTTTATTTTGGCTGGATGCCAGGGCAGGAAAATAATGTTTCCGCAAGCTTGAATGCTCAAAATACAGGGGCTTTTAGTATTCTTAACGCCACATTCAAATACAGGACTGAAGGTTTCTGGCTGGGTGGCGCGCTTCCGGTAGCTCTTTCTGATAAACTTGCATTTATCGGCACCGGCTGGTACTTGTTCCCCAGTGATTCTACTGCTGGGGTCTGGGAATCAATCGGAGGAACCAATCCGGTCAACTGGGGTAACGAATGGACCAAGAAGGATATCTGGTGGTTCATTGACGGCGTATTGGCCTATGGAGATTCAAATCTGGCCGTTTTAGCCGGCCTTCGTTATGACAAATTCAGTACGAATTTTTCCGGAGCCAATGTTAATTTTACCGACGGTCAGCAAATTGACATTATCGCTCAGTCCATCATTCCCCTTATTGGTTTGCAGGCAGGTTACAAGAATTCCGTGTCAGCCCTTAATGTTAGAGCAATCGGAATTCCCACGAACGCTGGAAATGTGAAAGCTAATTTCACCTTAGTGCCTGCGGGCACTAACAGGTTTGAGTCCACAGGTAACTACAACGGCGGTCACTTCTTCGAGCTATTCGCCGAATACTCCCGGCAGATTTTCACAAATGGTAACGCCGGTGCGTTTCTAAGATGGAACACAACCCGAATCACATCTGATCAAAACGCCACCACGACACTGGCTCCAACCACTGATGATTACCTACTCAGTGTTAATCGTAACACTTGGACATTTGGTGGCATGGTCGGTTTATCTTTCTAACTCTATCCATATTTCAACCCTGATACAAAAGAAAGCCTTCAGTAAACCTGAGGGCTTTTTCTTTTTCAGGACTGATGGATTTTAGATCTGAATCTTGGTCAGAAAACTGGTGTTGCTTTTTCAAGCCAGGTCGATCACAATGCCACTATCGACATTTTTTCTGATTGAAGCACAGGAACAACAGATGTCCGCGCTTGATGAGTATTCCGTCTGGTTGGAAAGATCCAGGACCGGCATAAACGACGAAGGTTTGAAAGAGCGATATGCCGACATGCTGAATCGCATCAAGCGCGTAGACCCGATCACCATTGCAGAGACTACTGATTCTGAGTACAGAGGGGGCGACGGCGTCCCAAGGATCATTATTCCGTTTCTACAAAGTTGGTTCGTGCTGGATCTATTGCCCTACCGCGTTAGAGCCGAACATGAGGTCGTAGATACGCTACCAATGAAGGTGCTGGTTTTACAGCATCTGCTGTCGGCAGCGGAGAACCAAGGCACGGCAGTACGAGTCATGAACCAGTGGATAGACTGCCGCTCACTTCAGCATGGAGCAGTCTTGGGAGCCCATTTTGCCAAGACTACCATGGAAAATCTCACCAGATTTTTTGATCTTGAACATGGTGAACGCATCAGTCGCGCCATGAAATGGGCAGGGAAACCATTTGACATGGGGGATGTAGGTTTTAGGTTCAATTTTTTTCCGAGATTGCCGGTAGCTCTAATAAATTGGCAGGCAGACGAAGAATTCCCCTCGTATAGCAAGATACTTTATGACATTTCCGCAAGTAACTACATGCCCACCCACGGCTTGACTACTTTGACCGAATTTCTAATCAACCGTTTGATCGAAGAATGAACGGCCTCCCCATTTGATCCTCCTTAAAGAACAACATCTGATCATCGAGATCGGAAAAGAGGCTATTACCTGAAGTTGCGTTTATTTTGGATTAAGCGATTCTTTTAATTGTTGAAGCCACGGTTTCACCATCACAGCATGAGGCGAATCTCCAGCAACTTCCAAGAACATTTCCCACGCCGTAACTGCATCTTCAGGCTTCTTCACGTCATCTTTCAGAACGATTCCCATATTGAAAAGAGCCAGCGCATGATCTGGTTTCACACTGAGGGCTTTTTTGAAGGCTGTAATGGCATCTTCAGGCTTCTTCATTCTTCTGTAGGCTACCCCCATGTCAGTTATAACATCTGCGTTGTTGGGATCAAGGCTGATGGCCTTTTGGTAGACCTCCACAGATTTTTCATAGTTTCCCAGGTCAAAATAATCATTGGCTAATTGGACCGTCGCTTCCACATTGTCCGGCTGAGCGATCAGCATCTTTTCCAGACCGCTGATTCTATTTTTTAACTCTGACATTTGATCTGGGACGGACTGTGCTGCAACCTGTGGCTTGGGAGCTGCGGTCGTTGAGCTATCTAATTTCCAGGCGGAAAACCCAACTCCGGTCAAAAAACCAGCGATGAATATAGCTATCCAAGTGACAAAAGATCCGACATCCTTCAAGATAAATTCTCCTTGAGTAATATTTTGGCGGCGTCAGCGCCAAAAGGACTTCCGACCGACTTGATTATATCCGATTTTTAAGAACAAATTAACCTGGCGCCAGCGAGGTTCTAACAAAACCTCAATGCAACAGTAATTCAGTTAGCGCCATGTAAATTTAGATACATTTTGACATAATTGCCATCCTGTTAATATACTAAAAAGAGCGTTAGGTGAATTGTTGAGTATTTCAAAAGTTTCGGTTTTTTTACAAAATGCTAAATACACTTATGTAAGATTTTTTCAAGAACCTCAGGAGGGAATCTAGTGGACAATTTGAAAATCAAATACAAGACAGTAATGGATGATCATTTTCCGGATGAAATGAAAATCAGCTTTGGTTCCCAGACCCTGATTTATAAGAAAAAAACATGGAAAATACCTGATCCAAAGGGAGAACTCATTGAAAAGGGGCTTCGTTATGGCGAAAACCCAGGGCAGGAAGCTGCCATGTATGAACTTGTTTCCGGAAACCTTGAACTTGGGGGATGCAAGTTCCTTGAGCCAATGAACGGTATGGTAAGCGCTTTGACAGAAACTGAAATGATTCAGGCGGGTAAACACCCGGGAAAAACGAATTTGACGGACGTAGATAATGCGCTCAATATTCTAAAGTTTCTGATGAACAAACCAGCCTGTGCGATAATGAAACACAACAATCCCTCAGGAGTGGCGATCGATTCATCGCTCGCCCGCGCATATACCCGTGCCAACATGGCGGATAGAATAGCAGCGTTCGGAGGGGCGGCCGTTTTTAATAGGCCTGTGGACAAGGAAACCGCGGGGTTGGTTTCAGCAAATTACCTTGAGGTTGTTGCAGCCCCCGATTACGAGGAGGGAGCTACTTCAATATTGCGTAGCCGAAAAAATCTCAGAATTCTTGTAATACCCCGTATGGATAAGCTCGAAAGGCTTTGCGACACACGATTTGTAGATTTCAAGTCTCTAAATGACGGCGGAATTATTGTGCAACAATCCCCTATCAACAATATCAGGAGAGCCCATGATCTTATTCCTGCCGAGGCTACTTTCAAGGGGGTGGAATACTATATTGAACGGATGCCGACGGAGCGGGAAATCGAGGACATGATATTTGGATGGGCAGTTGAACAAGGCGTGACTTCCAATTCAGTCATTTACGTAAAAGACGGATGCACCGTCGGAATTGGCACGGGCGAGCAGGACAGAGTCGGAGTCGCTGAGCTAGCTGTTATTAAAGCAAAGGTCAAACTCAGGGATCGTTTATGCTTTGAACGTTATGACAAACCTTTTAATGAAATCACTGACGATGACGTTCGAGGAGCGCTCACTAACGAGGTTGAAACTTTAAAAGGTGGTCTTATAGGATCAGTAATGGTGTCTGACGCTTTCTTTCCATTCAGAGACGGTGTTGACGTTGGAATCAAAATGGGAGTTTCGGCAATTGTTCATCCGGGTGGTTCAGAAAGAGACCATGAATCGATACAGGCATGCAATGAAGCAGACCCAAAAGTTTCCATGATGTTTACGAATCAACGGGCATTCAAACACTAACAAGCAGGGTTATCCAAAAAAATAAAAATGGTGTCAAAGTTTCTAAACTATTTTTGTGTTAATTTGCTGTTAATTTTAATAATTCCTTTAATGATGTTGTTCAGCCAAGCTCATGCCTCCGATTTGGATGAACTTAATTCTCGAATCAGCCAATGCGAATATGTATTAAAGCAATCATTGGAGATGCCCGATAGCCGTATTCCCAAAGATCTTCTTCAGCGCTGCAGAGCATTAGCCATATTCCCCAAGGTTTTCAATTTAGGGGCGTTTGTAGGAATTAGTTTTGGTTTAGGTATCGTTTTAAGGCGCGATGAAATTACGGGGCAATGGAGTTATCCAGTTTTCTTTTCGATAAAACAAGGAAGCTTGGGCATGCAAGTGGGCGCTCAATCAATTGATCTCATTTTCTTGATGATGAGCGAGAAGACTATTCAAAAACTTCTGGAAGAAAAGCTGACCCTTGGCCTGGATGTATCAGTTTCGGCCGGTCCAGTGGGAAGAGAAGCCGCAGCTGAGACAAATTGGAGTTGGGAGTCCGGTATCTTGTCATATTCGAGGAGCAAGGGTCTTTTCATGGGAGTTTCTATTTCAGGGTCAATTCTCGAGCCAGATAGAAAATCAAATGAAATTTATCATGGCCCCGATATCTCAGTTCAGGACGCTCTTTACGAAAATCGAGGCGCTCTCTCAGATTCGGCAAAAAGCCTTATCAACACCCTGGATCAGGCGACCAAATTCTAGAATCAGAAAGGAATTTTTGAATTGATTGCGGTTCAACCAGGTAAGAAGAGCGATTTAGTCTCACTCTTCTTGCGTTGAATCTCACTGAGCGGGTTAGGAATCCAGGGCTTGTTTCAAGGTTTTTTCTTGCCGGTTTTATCTAAATCTTGTTGACTTAACTTCAAATAGTTCTCGGCCTGTTTAATTAGATTCTGAAGATCTGGCGTTGACATTGTATGGAGGTAATCTACTTCGCTTTGAATTTCTTTTAGAATGTGCGCAAGCTTGGCTTGACGCTCTTCAACCTGAACCAGGGTTTCGGCTAATTCAACTGAGGAACCGGAGAAGTTCAACATTCTCTTACGTCCGAGTATCCATATAGCCAGAGGAAAAACAATCGCAATTACCACGAGCATTATTACCATAAGCCGAAGATAGCGTATGACTTCAACGCTCATCATTTTGTTAAAGTAGCTTCTATCCTCAGCTTTTTCCCCGGTAACCATAATGGAGTACAAAGTCTGTTCTATCTTGTTTAACCGGTTCTCCATCTGTTCATTTGACAATCCGGACGCACTTGTTCCAGCCTTGCCCGAAATGCCGGACGCTTCTTCAGCGGCCAAAGCCAATATGGGGGCGCTAACGACAATCTGATAAATTGTAACCGTAACCAGCAGAGCCAAGCATGCAAGGCAGGCTAACAATCCCATCGAACTTTTATTTCTCGATGCCGGCTTCAAAGTAGACATATTTACTCCCTTGCTCAAGAGATAATCCCTATTTGTTTCCCGATTCGACCACAAGTTTCAGCGACCTTTTCAAGGTCTTCCATGGTATGTGTAGCCATTAGACACATTCTTATACGTTGAGATCCAGGAGGCACACCTGGCGAAATGACACAATTGGTAAATAGTCCCTCGTCGAACAAAAGCTTCCAGAATAGAGCTGTCCTTGCGTCATCTCCGACAATCATTGGTACGATCGGTGTCTGGGTAGGTCCTGTATCAAAACCAAAACCGACTATCTTATCCAAGAGAAATTTCGTATTTCGCCACAGATTTTCCCTTATTTGGGGTTCGGTTTTTATAACATCGACTGCCGCCTGGACTGCCGCCACCGCTGATGGTGGCATGGCTGCAGAAAATATTAAAGCCCTTGAGTGGTGTTTTATGTAATTGATCACCTTTGTGTCGCCCGCAATAAAACCACCTAGAGAAGCCAAGGACTTACTAAAAGTTCCCATTACCAAATCGACCTGGTCGGTGAGGCCAAAGTGTTCCAATATTCCACGACCACTTTGCCCCAAGACTCCAATACCGTGAGCGTCATCGACCATGATCCGAGCGCCATACTCTTTTGAGACCGCCACAATTTCTGGCAGGAGCGCCAAGTCTCCTTCCATACTATAAACACCGTCCACGATTACCAGAATGCCGCTGGAATCGCCTGATGCTTCTAGGTTACGACGTAATGAATCAATGTCGTTATGGCGAAATCTACGGACCTTCCCGAACGATAATCTAACCCCCTCAAGAATACTCGCGTGTACGAGTCTGTCTATAATGATCGTGTCCGTCCTTGATATCAAAGGAGCAATCACGCCCTGGTTCGTCAGAAAGCCCGTGGTAAAAACTTGAGCTGATTGTTTTCCCACAAAGTCAGCCAAAGATCTCTCAAGTTTCTCATGCAGTTCCAGAGTTCCATTTAGGAAACGTGACCCTGAGCAACTTGTTCCGAACTTCAGCAGTGCATCCAAGGCTGCCTCTCTGACTTTCGGATGGGTTGTTAAGCCCAAATAGTTGTTGGACCCCACCATGATCAGATCTCTACCGTCGATAGTTACGTGCGTGCCCTTGAGATCTTGAATGGCTTTAAAATAGGGGTAAAATCCAAGGTCTATGGCTTCTTGATCGCGATTAAACGCGTAACATTTTTCAAAAACGTCTCTCATCGGATTCAGATTCCACTTTTACCCAAAGCATGTTTGGAAACTCGCTTGGGAATACTTTCCTTAAGAGATAATCATGAGATGGTTTTCAGCAAGAGCTGATTGTTCCATCCACAAAAAAACTGTTGGTTGGTTCTTGCGACGATGTTTTCCAACAGCAATTCCGAACGTGCCATCATAAGCTAATAATGTATTATACGTCAAGCCCACTTGCAAATTGAAGCATAACCACTCGAATAACAATATAAAACCCGATCACTATGAAATCTTTGACTAGTGATCGGGTCGTGTGGAAAGTTAAATCAAAAAAGGTTTTACTATTTTTTCACATCACCTGTTGCGGCTCCATGGAGCTTAATTTCAACCTTGTTTTCGAGGCCCTGGTAGTATTCCTGAAGAATCTTAACAACTTCTGGTCTGGAGAATTCCGGAGGTAGTTCACCGCCTTCAGACAAGGTTTTACGCACAAGTGTCCCAGAAAGCAGGAGACGATCGGCCTTGCCATGCGGACAGGTTCTCATTGAAGCCATTCCACCACACTTGTAGCAGTGGAAAGTCCAATCGATATTTAGTGGCTTTAATTCGAGTGAACCCTCAGGAATCTGATCAAAGATTTTCTGCGCGTCGAAAGGCCCGTAATAGTCGCCGACACCGGCATGATCTCGACCAACGATCAAATGTGAACAGCCGTAGTTCTGGCGGAATACGCCGTGAAGGAGAGCTTCACGTGGACCGGCGTAACGCATTTCCATGGGGTAGCCTTTTGTAACAACGGTGTCTTTAACAAAATAATTATCAACCAGAGCATTGATAGCTGCGACTCGAACATCAGCCGGGATATCACCAGCTTTGAGCTTACCGAGCAACTGATGAATGATGACACCATCCATCACTTCCACGGCGATTTTCGCAAGAAATTCGTGGGACCTGTGCATGGGGTTACGAAGCTGCAGGGCCGCAATCCTTTTCCAGCCCTTTTGTTCAAAAATGTCTCTGGTTTCGGCAGGGGTGGCATAGAGTTCGCCATATTGCTCTGGGAAGCCGCCTTCGGTCAAAACTTTAACTGGTCCTGCCAGATTATACTTGCCCTGAGCCATAACCTTCTGAACACCTGGGTGTTCCATATCATCGGTGGTAAAAACTTGTTTACATTCGTAGTTTTTATCAATTTGATACTTTTCCGTAACACTCATGGTGGCAATGATTTCGTTGCTTTCAGTATCAACCAGAGCTATCTTGTCGCCTTCCTTAACGTTTTCATCATCTGTTGAAACGGTAATAGGAATGGGCCAAAACAAACCATTAGCCATTTTGAATTCCGCGCAAACGCCTTTCCAATCGGCATAGCCCATGAAACCTTCCAGAGGGGTAAAGGCGCCGCAACCCAACATCAAAAGGTCACCTGTTTCACGTGACGAAATAAAAATTTTAGGTAAAGATTGTGCTATCTTTTTCTCTTCTTCTAACGCTGCTCCTGTGAGAAGTAATGGTTTAAGCGCCCCTCCACCGTGGGGTTTAACTAACTTCGACATGTTTTGACCTCCTTAAACTTCTTGCCTTGCTTACTTTGTTCCCAATAAACACTTTTGCATATCGGAAACACGCTTTAAGATTGGTTCTGGGATAGACTCTAGAATGCTTTGGTCTAATACTAAAAAGACATACAATGCTACAGTTTTCAAAAAATTGTGTCAATATAAAAGGTAAGGCTCCATTTCGTATTGTTTTTTACGTTTTGTGTTTTGATATAATTGAACCCCAAACCCCACACAGATAGCCCTAACACGATTCACATCAATTTGTGTGCCAAAAAATTGATTGAGTTTTAATGCTTAGGCTCCTGAATTCATACAAGTTGTGGTAGATGACTTGAGACAAGCTTTTGGTCTTGGTGTAAAATAATTTGACAGAATGTAAAGTTACACCTTCCAAAAGTTAAAAACAGGAAATTGGCAAGCAGCTTTTATAATTTAAAATATAGCGAATTTGGATGATTGAATTCTAGACTTTTTTAGAGGTCTTTGACCGAACTCACTTGTTGAGTGTGATGAGATCAGGAACGCGCCATTTTGCCAATACTGGTCCCATAGGAGATTCTGAAAATCTTCGAGCCAATCTTGTTCCAAACAATTCTTTCTCCGGAATGTAAGCCAAAGGATTGTACAATTGGTTATTAACTCGAACTTCCAAATGTAGATGTGGACCTGTGGATCTGCCAGTATTACCTACAAGAGCTATTTTTTGCCCCTTTTTAACCGTTTGCCCCTTCTTGGCAACTATCTCTGACAGATGGGCATAATAGGTATATACGCCTTTTCCATGATCGAGCATGACGGTGTTTCCATATCTCCTGAAGCGTTTTCTCGTTCCTGTAAAAATTACCTTTCCATCTGCACATGCTACAACTGGTTGCCCTATCGGGGCGGCTATGTCCAAGCCCGTGTGAAACGTTCCCCATCGAAAACCGAAGGGTGATGTTAGAACACCCTTGGGAACGGGGAACTTGAGCGCCGGTACTGAAGAA